>JBMYXX010000372.1:0-2461 GCA_049608805.1 Flavobacteriales bacterium
TTTCCTGTATTCTTATTAGATCCATCCCACTTTTTAGCGTACTTGCCCGTGTACCAAACAACCTTTCCCCAGCGGTCATAAATCTCCATATCGTAACTCTCAAGATCTATTCCTTCGCCTTGCGGAAAGAAGTAATCGTTAATGCCGTTAATGCCTGGCGTAAACGCATTTGGCAAGTAAACCAAAAGCATGGGGTCGATGTTTACGTATTGGTAAACGGTATCAACACAATATCCGTTTGAAGCTAGAAGAGCAACTAAGTAGTCCCCTGCTCTATCGTATCTATATCTTGGGTCTCGCTCGTTAGAAGTCTCTCCGTTTCCAAAAAACCAAGTCCACTGACTAGTACCGTTTACGTTGTTCAAAAACTGAACTTCTTGATCAATTAAAGTTTCTCCTTCTATCCGATAGTCAAACGAAGCTGAGGGATACGGTAAATCGTCTGAAACGGTTGAAAAAACCGAATCTTTACAGCCATTTGCGTCAGTAACTACCACTTCGTAACTGCCTACTCCTAATTCATAATTAACGCTTGATGTGACTGCATTGTCTTTCCAGAAGTACGTATATGGAGGCGTTCCTAACTCAACATCAACTATTGCCGCACCAACACCTTGTCCGCAAGTGTCTGTTAAATATCGGGCCTCTAACGTCATAGATGCTGGGTTTACAAACTCAACATCCACTTCTAAACTGCACCCATTGCCATCAACAACTGTAGCCGTATAATTTCCTGGAGACAAATCTATTGCTGAGTTTCCGGTTTGAGCTGATGGATCGTTCCAAGTTGTTTGGCCGTAAGGTGCAGTACCACCACTCACGCTTGTTATAGTAGCTGTTCCTTCATTTCCATTAAAACACAATACTGGAGTAGTAACCAAATCAACCTCAAGTTGGTTTGGCTCAAACAACTCAACATCATCGGTAATAGAACAACCATTAGCATCGATAGCGGTAACGAAGAAAATGCCAGCATCTAAACCCGAAAATGTATGGTCTGCCGCACTAGAACTACTTTGAACCGGATTACCAAACACATCAGAAATCTCAAAAAAGTAAGGTGGCGTTCCACTTTGAGATGCTCCAACCTCTCCATCTGCACCTTCGAAACAATTAAGATCAACAGAACTTAAATACAGTTGCAATGGCGTTTGTGGTTCTGTTACCGTAATTGATGATGTGGAAAAACAACCATTGGCATCGCTTGTAGTAATGAGGTAACTCCCTGCAGAAAGGCTATCTATTGTTGCATTTCCGGCAATCTGCGCATCCAGTTGAAGTACATTACCAAAGGCATCGGTCCAGGCAACATCAAACGGAGCTGTTCCTCCATTAACAGTTATGGTTGCATCGCCCATTGTACCTCCAAAACACTGATTATCAGTTATTACCGCACCAATAGTAATCGCCTGAGCTGGTTGTACTTCAACTTGTATTCCTGCCGTGCAGCCAGCACCATCCGTAGCATTTACCGTAAACAAGCCGTCTGCCAATCCCGTAAACGTATATGGACCAGCGGTTGGTAAGCTTGTTTCTAAAACACCACTTACATCAGATATTTCGTAAACCCAAGGTCCAACGCCATTTCCCGTGGCCTCAATACTGCCATCTGCTAATCCGGAACATGAATTACCCGTAACCAAGGTATCTGGTGCAGGACAACAATCGTAATCGGTGATGAAATTTGGCATTCTTGAGTAAAAATCTGCACCAAATGGGTAGTCTTTACCCGTGCCCTCGTACACAGTTAAGTTAGGGTCTGCAAGTACTGGAAGATTTGTTGCCATTGCAGGAGGGGCGGGCGAAACACCATCAGTATAACACATGTTATTGGCCGAATTTGCGCTTTCGGTAACGTAAAACGCGTAACGCTGCCCTGCAGGAATTGTAACATTAACGTTAATAGGAATCAACGTGGGCACATCTGCTCCAGCAGATACTAAACCAGTTGTTGTACCAACAAGAGTCCAAGCCGCTGGTGTTCCTTCAAAACCAAAATGAGTACCGGCTCTGAAGTAAATCTCCATGTCGTAGGGACCGGCATCGCACAAATTGGCCGAGAACTGATTAATGGTTACATCGTTAATCGCCTCTATATCAAACATAATTCCATCTTGCGTATTGTTCTGCGCAAATGGTGTCATAATAGGGTCACATTGCGAGAATCCTGCAAGCGGGAACAAAAGGACACCCAAGAAGGCGCCAATGAAATAATTTAGAACGGGGGATTGGGTCAAAACTGATTTTCTAAGTTGCAAATATCGTTAATTGACTCTTTGAAACTGAATTCAATAAACGCATTATTATACAAACGACCTTACCCTTCAAGGTTGCCTAAAAAGATGACTTCTGCGGATAAATCTTAAAGGTTTGGAAAAATCATAATTGACTAAATTATAGACCTTTGGGCCGTTGATGAAGTACCTAACCTTAATAGCCTTCTTGGTTTTCTTACAAGAAA
>JBMYXX010000373.1:0-2435 GCA_049608805.1 Flavobacteriales bacterium
CTGACACAAAGAATAGCGATGCTGAGAAAACCTCAATCTCATTCGCGCCAAGCTGATTGTTTTTTACGTAATTGAAAATGGTGTCTAGCAGCCCGCTTCCGAAGAAAATTATGAGTGGTAGAACCAGATACTTTTTGTCAATATCAACACCTTTCTTTGGAAATGTAACCATACCAACAGCCACAAGTGCGCCCAAAACTCCTACAAGCTTAAGCCCGCTAAGCGATTCGCTGTAAAGCAAAACCGCAGCAACAACAGGAATTATGAACGACATTTTATTGGCTACGGAGCTAATAGCTACACCAACTTTCTGGCTTGAAATTGCCATCACGTAAAACATGGATAAGAACAAACAACCGATAATCATGGCGCTAATTGTCCATGGTTTAGCAAGGAGCTCGGCAGGAGCGTAGGTGGTTGGCGCTAGCAGAAAACCAAGGCTGGCGGCTACCACATAATTTACGGTAATGGCTTGGAATGTATCGACCTTGAATCGGTCGAAATACTTGAATATGACAAGCAGCACGGATGATGCTGCAATGCTTAGGGCTAATGCAATCATTGGTTGCGGTAATGATACAGTTTATCCGTGCCAATTGATTCAACAGAATTGGGCTCAATATCAAGCGGCATTGCGCTAACTCCTTGGTGAATTGATTCTGACGAAACGAACCTTCTAATCTCATCCCAATATCCTGCGTTGTAAAAGGATTTGTGCAGCGTTGGCCCACCTTCAATGAGTACAGATTGTATGTTTAGCTCGTAAAGCTTTTCCAACACTTCCGTAATATCTGAAGTGTTTTCTAACCTTATAAATTCAACGTTCTCTTTGGTTTCATCTTTAAGAGAATTTAGAACAACGGTTCTTGCTTCCGAGTTTAGAATTGCAACATTTGGTAGTGTTGAACCGTTTGAATCGAGCAAGATTCTAATCGGGTTTTTCCCTTCATATTTCCTGGTGGTTAAACTCGGATTGTCTAGCAACGCTGTGTTTTTACCAACCATTATTGCTTGTTCTTCAGAACGCCATTTGTGAACCAAAATGTTAGATGGTTCGCTGGTAATCTTGAGAGAGTTGTTTGAGCCTTCCTCTCTTAAACTATCGACAAACCCATCATTTGTTTCGGCCCATTTTAGAATAATGTACGGTCGTTTTTTCTTATGAAAAGTGAAAAATCGTTTGTTCGATTCTCTGGCTTCTTCTTCCAAAATTCCAACTTTTACGTCAACGCCATTTTCGCGTAATCGCGTAATTCCTAGTCCGTTTACTTCTGCAAAAGGGTCAACGGTTGCAACAACAACTTTTTTGATGTTTTTCTCAAGAATGAGGTTAGCGCAAGGAGGAGTTTTGCCAAAATGAGCACAAGGCTCAAGGCTTACGTAAAGTGTTGCGTCAGGTAGTAAATCTTGATTTTCAACGGAGTTGATGGCATTCACCTCGGCATGATTTCCCCCATAAGCACTGGTGAATCCTTCGCCAATAATTTGATTGTCGTGCACAATTACACAACCAACGGAAGGGTTGGGAATGGCCGCTGCCAAACCCATTTCTGCTAATTCAATACAGCGTTTTATGTAATCTTCTGCGGAATGCACGGTTGTTCAGAAACTAGTCTAGCGTAACGCCAAGTTTTGCCATAACCTCTTGGGTTAAATCGTCTGCATCTGGCGCAACAACCACAATTGAATTTCCTGTTCCATCGGATGAATTGAGCACGTATTTATAGCCTTTCTCGGCAGCTACACTGTCCATTGCTTCTTCCAGTTTTTTGGCAATTGGCGAAAGCAAGGTGACTCGCTTTTCGTACAATTCTTGTTCGTTTTGGCTTACTAAAGCTTGTAAAGCTGCTTGCATTGAGCCAATTTCATTCTGAGCAATTATTTGTCCTGCTTCGGAGAGTTCTTGTGCCTGAATTTGCTTAGAAACCTTAGCTGCTTTAACTTGTAATTCTTCGGTCTTTTGGGCTATCACAGCGTTGCGTTCCTGGGTGAACTTCTCCAATATTAAGTTCATCTCTTTCGCTTCATCCATGTTGGTTAAAACCATATCCATATAGACGTAGCCAATCTTAGTTTCATTTTCAACTGTTGCGGAAATTCCGATTACTGCTAGCAAAAGAATGATGGCAATATTTTTCATCTCAAAAAAGGGTTTAGTTATTTGTGGCGCAATTTAAGCAACTGATAATGGGACTAATCCTACTTGTACTTCGGTCAATCTTTTTCATACCATTTACCCTGTTTTGCTCCTTCATCGCATTACTGGGTTCTTTTGTGGCAGGACATAAATGGGCGTTGGGTATGCAGCGATTTTGGTCTGTTCTTATGCTGAAGGTTTTTGGCGTGAAGACTGTTTTACACGGCAACATGCCTGAGGTTGGTTTAATGATGTCTAACCACCAGTCTTACATCGATATTTGGATTATTCCCAAGTA
>JBMYXX010000374.1:0-2433 GCA_049608805.1 Flavobacteriales bacterium
ATGAGAATGCCCAACTACCACCAGAGGTTGTATAAACAGCACTTAAATCTGCTGTATTTTCGAGACAAACATCAGAAGGCCCAGAAACAGCTAAGCTTTGTACCGTGATGGTTGCAGCTCCACTTGCTGTACCACATTCATTGTTTACCGTAACCTGTATTCCGGTTGTGCTGGTAATGTTGTCTAGCGTAATGGTTTGGGTGGTTTCTCCGCTTGGCTGCCATGCGTAAACTGCTGCTATGCCAGTGTTCTCTGCGTCAAATGTTAATGATGATCCAGGACAAACAGTTTGGTCTGCAAAAATCACATCTTCTGGTACTGGATTAAAATCTACCACAATGGTGTCAAACTGACCGCAGTAATCTGCCTGGAAAACAAATTCATAATCTCCGTACTGCGAAACTGCAACGTTTGCGGCATAATCAAACTCATCTGGGGTAAAGGTTGCGGTTCCTCCTAATGGTGGTGTTACGCTCCATTCTCCAAGAATAATTTCGCCAGCGGCAGAAAGATCTATCTGATCTGCACAAACAGATGTGTCTAAGAAACTAGAAAGTGGCGGTACCATGTGTACCCAAACGGTAGTGTCATACAGACATCCGTAGTTATCTTCTACGTTGTAAGTGAAATCGTAATCTCCTGGGCCAGGAGGTTCAACCATAATGGCACTATCTGCCAAGAATTCTGTAATTAGAGGGTTAAGACTCCAATAACCATCTGTAATTTCTGGAATGTAGAATTCGCTGTTTGGGTTAATACCCGGATCGAATAAAATTCCCCATTCAAATATGTAACCGTTGTCAGAATTCAGGTTGTCTCTTACGGTTACAGTCCAAGTACCATTGATTGGACAACCAATTAGGTCGTCATAAGTTTGTTCAGGTTGATATGTTCCTGGAGTCATAGACTGACCCGGTTGATTAACAGTGGTGGCAATTGTGTTTCCGGCCGCCCATTCCTGACCCAAATTTCCCCAGAAAGAAGATTCTGAAAAGCAATATTCCCAACCTTCGCCAGGGTCGAGGTTGGAATCGGGCTCAACCGGATCTCCTAAAAATGTTCCACCGCCCCCAAAACCTCCAGGTGTCAGCTGATTGGCCGCTGGGCCATTATAACTATTGAACATGTTTATGGTAGTTCCATCAGGACAAGTAAGCGTCATTTCAAGGTCTCCTAAGTAAGAGTGTTCCATGGTAAGACAAACCTCAACAATATCAGAGGCGTTTTGTACAGTTTGTAATTCATCAAACTGTGTAATCTCAATATCTGTTGTGTAGTTGTCGTTACTACCATCTGGTAAGAAAGTCTCTGCGCCAAAAATTCCACCGCTAATAAATGAGCCTTCAGATGGCTCATGCCCAATGGCAAAACCATCAGCATCAAAACCACCAAGAATTATGGAGCTTTCTCCAGGACAAATAGTGTCGTCTAAAACGGTAGCTAATTCTGTAAACGAAGGAATGGTTGAAACCCGAACATGACTTCTGATAATTTCTACACATCCTAGCGTATCAACAATTTGAAGATCAACGAAGTAACCTGCTCTTTGTGTTGGTACAAAATCAAAAGTTGGTGTATTATTCATAACCGTTCCATCAGAAATAATCCAGTTGAACGTGCTGTTTAAATCCCACTGCGAGTAACCAATTCCTCCAAGTAGGCCAGAATATGGATAGTCTGCAGTTCCTGTAAAGTTTACGGTGTCTCCCAAGCAAATATCAACATATCCAGTATCGGCAATGTCTAACATTGGGTCTGTGTTAATGTGCGGAACAAACGTTTGACACGGATAATAACAGGCTAAGAAACCTGTGAAACCCGCGCCTTCTACAGCACCATCAGAAACAAACTCTATTGTTAAACATCCAGAAGCATTATCTAGCGTAGCTTCTAAAGCAATACCTGCTGTGTCTGTAGATGTATTGTAAGAACCAATTAACGGAGCGGACGTACTTGTGCCGTCATACACGTTTAGCCAATCTGTATCGGCAATGTCCCAATCATGAAAAGCGGTGTCAATGTCTAGCGTAACCTTACTGCCATTTTCCCCATCAGGACAAACGGTAACCGAGTAAGTCTCGTTTGGTAAATAGTCCGCACCCGGATCTACATCATTTAAAAAGTGCTCGTTTACAGCACCTTCACCACAACTAATGGTGTCAGTTTCTGTGTCTGTAATAGAGATTGTTTGCTGTGCCTGAACGGCAGAAAAGGCAAACAAACTGAAAATCAATAGGGAAAATCGTTTCATAGATGATTCTTAATTCGTGGCGCGAATTTAATAACTTGAATAGAACGTCTTTGTGTAGCAGACGGCAGATTTGGTAATGGTTGTTTTTCTCGGGCGGTTTTGTTCTAAAACCGTTTCGCTTGCAACCCAAGATTAAACAAGTATATTTGCGCTCGATTTGAGGATTTGATTGAGGGGACCAG
>JBMYXX010000375.1:0-2381 GCA_049608805.1 Flavobacteriales bacterium
ACTCTAAATTGCTCCATTCAACAGTTGTTTGCCGAACGAAAACAACTCGTGTGTCCGTACAGCCAGCCACCGAATAAGTCAAGGTGTCGTTGGTTAAATCTGGCGCGATGGTTGGGTCGTACAAACCAGTTGCAGAAACTCCAACTCCGCTCCACGTACCACCAGTTGGTGTTCCGTTTAATTGGATGTCAGCTTCTTCAGGGCAGATGGTGTAATTGCCCCCAGCGTTAATCTCCGTAACGGTTACGTTCATGGTTGCCGAACAACCAGTTATGTCATAATTAATAATGTGTGTTCCGGGGCCAGCAGTAGCTGGAGAATACGTTCCCCAATACCAATTGGCAACGCCAGTTCCGCTCCAAGTCCCTCCAAAAGGTGTTGCAGATAGCGCGAAATCGTCATCGGATTCACAGACTGTTATATCGGGCGGCATGGTGATGGTTTCTACCCGGACAGTCTTAGTATCAGTGCAACCATCTAAAGTTGAATATGTGATGTCATAAGTTCCCTGAGTGGAAGGGTCAAACATTCCGTTTGGTGTAGTAAACGGTCCAGACCAAGTTCCGCCAGCTGGGAAATTATTGGTTAACTGAAATGGTGGTTCTCCCGGACAAGAAGATTGGTCGTAACCTGCCCAAACCTGATATACTTCGGATTGTACAGAATCTGAACAGCCGTTTAAATCAGTGTAAATCGTCCAAGGGTTGCCGAATCCAGAATCGGGTCTAAATATTGGGTCTGGGTCAGGAACGTGAGTTCCACTCCATGTACCACCAGCGGGATTTGCATTCAAAGCAATTGGTCCTGTATTCTGGCAAACGTCTGGAATTGGGTCAATAACTGGCGGAGCAATAACCGTAGTTATGGTTTGGTCAGTTGCCGATGCCGCAGGTCCAGCATCGCTAACTGTAACTGAGTAGGTTGTGTTTGCCGTTGGACAAACCAAATGAGGCCCAGCAGAATTTGGTAAGCCATTGCTCCATGCGTAATTGTAAGTGTTGGGGTCTCCGCCAGATGCTTCTGCCCAAATTTCTATGCAATCGCCTTCGCAAACGGTTAAACTTTCTTCAAACACTTCAACTTCTATGGGGCAATCATTTACTTCGAAACTGCCCTCTACTTCGAGCGTGAATTCATTCTCGCAATCATCAACATAATTGTAAATGAAATCCAATTCGTAAATGGCGCTTTCATCTAGGCCAGGGGAGAGCGTAAGTTCAAATTCGGTTCCTTCTCCGTTTACACAATTAAGCGGGTTTATATTGCTGATTGACTGTCCGCCTGTTAGGGTGAAAGCATCTGCATAAACAGAATCGCAGGGAACGGGAGTGTCAAATTCCATGACAATTACTTCGGTACTGCAAGTTGGAGCCACAGGGTCGAAAGTGACAACTGGTGGTTCTGGTTCCTCAACCTCAACTTCCCAATATGCGTTCCATCCGCTACAAGCAACTCCAAAAACATCAGATTCCCAATGAATGGTTAAGCAACCAGAGGTTGCAGTAATTGTTGGTGGTAAATCTAATCCAGAATACGCTGGTCCAATCTGAGGTGAATTTACATCAGAACCATCGTAGAAAGTCATTTGGTCAAGGCCTGCTTCGGTACAAAATTCGAAGAAAACCATATCAATGCTGATAGCATTCGGAACACAAATGGTGAACGTAAAATCTTCTCCATGACCGTAGTCTTCGCCATTTAAACCGGCATCGCTGTCAAGAAGAAACCCCTCACAGTCATCTACCTCGATATTACCCGCCAAGTTGTAGGTAGGCTGGGCAAGAAGGAAAAAAGGGAAAATGAAAAAAGTAAAAAGGAGAAACGTTTTGGTAACCAAACGATTAATCCACGAGAAACAACTTTCCGTGCAATCTGAGAAAATCTGAGAATCTGTGGCTAAACACATGTTTTCCGCTTTCAGGGACGATAAACGCTAATGGTATCGCTTTCTAACAGATTGCTCCAATTGCCATCTTGATCGTGCATCATCACCTCGAATTGAAGTTCTTCTAACGTGTCGTTTCCAAGGATAAAAAGGTTGTTTAGCTGAACCGTTAAACTTCCTTGAGTCGGAACGTTTGAACTTTCTGGCGAAAGTGGAATGACGTGATACAAATCGGCATCTTGCAACCTGCTGTCTTTCACGGATAAAGACGTTACGTTAGGGTCTGGGTGGCCCAAATCTCCATTGAAATCATAATAATCGAATGATATTAATACCGTATCCGTGAACTCCTGAACAATCATGGGTTCAATCGTGAGATTACTGATCTCAGGGATATTGCTTTGTTCCTCATTGCAGGATGCAACCAGAAAAGCCATCAAAGGAAACAGATATATCAGTCTGCGAAGCGCCACGAAAATTGCTTTTTAATGTAAAA
>JBMYXX010000376.1:0-2375 GCA_049608805.1 Flavobacteriales bacterium
GGCGCGACACGTAATTCTCAATGTCCTGATTTTCTATTTCCACCAGCGTCTTGTTTACCTCCATCAACGGCTTTTTGTAATCCGATAGATTAACCGGTTTTTCTTGGGTAGAACTAGAATTACAGGAAGAAAACAACACGAAAAAAAGCAAAACGAAGCCTAAAAATTGGGCGTTACCCCGATAAAAAATCGCGGTCGGGCTATCCGCTATATTCCCGCAAATGCGGGAGATGCCGCTGCTATCCCTAACGCAGGCCCATTCCACATCCTTAGAGGTGTATGGAAATACGCTCGTCAACCAATTCCGCACATTTTTTAAGGCGTATTTCCATTCGCCTCTACCAGTTTTAATCATTTCAATTTATCAGCATACTTTGGCAACAGAGAAACGAACTTTTCTCTCGTTTCTTGCAGGCACAAATCCGATTTTCCACCTGCGGCATTTCGGTGTCCACCACCTTCAAAATTCTCTCGCGCAAATTGGTTTACATCAAAATCTCCTATTGAACGGAAAGAGCATTTAACCATATTCTCGGCTTCAATAAATATGGCCGAGAAGTTTATTCCTTCAATTGAAAGCGGGTAATTAACCGTTCCTTCTGTATCTCCTTTCTGAAAATGGAAACGCTTTTTCTCCTCCAACGAAAGTGAAATAAACGCAGCTCCGTATTCTGAATACACCTCAAGTTTATCATCAATACAGTAACCCAACAACCGTAGTCTGTGCTCTGAACTTGCGTTGTTTACAAGGTTGTAAATCTCGTCATGCTTTACGCCTAAGTCCAGCAAATCGGCAACAATTCTGTGCGTTTCTGAAGTAACTGAAGGAAATCTGAACCCGCCTGTATCGGTCATTATTCCGCAATACAAACACTCGCCAGATTCTTTATTCGGAATCTTATCGCCCATCATTCCGGCAAACGTGTGAATGAGCTGAGCTGTTGAGCACGCTGAGGTATCTGAAAGCATGTAATCAACAAAACCATCTGGTTGCGGATGGTGGTCAATCATCACCTTCACATTGTCTGAAGAACGTAGAACATTCTCTAACCCGAACGCACGGCTTGGCGTGTTGAAATCTAAACAGAAAAGAATGTCTGCATCGTTTACCAAAGCTTCCGCATTCTCTTCGTTTCCTTCGTGCAACACAACCTTATCATTGCCTGGCATCCACTTTAAAAAAGTGGGGTAATCGTTGGGCATAATCACCTCAATTTGGTGCCCTTTACTTTTTAAATAGTGGTAAAGTCCTAAGGAAGAACCGATGGCATCTCCATCTGGACTTTTATGCGCCACAATGGCAATTTTCTGGGGCGTTGAAAGCAGTTCTTTCAGTTCTGTAAAATCAGTCTTGCTCAATGTATTTTCTTTTAAGGTTTGCGAAGTTAAATATCTAGCGCAGAGACACCGAGACGTGAAATTTTATCGTGAATAATTATTGAAGAATTTGGTATTTCTCTTATTCGAATTTCAAATTTTCATGCCTTGTTTTTTCTATTTTTGCGCCCGATTTTAAAAAACTCAAAAACACCTTATGGCAACTAACAGAACCTTTACAATGGTTAAGCCTGATGCGGTTGAAGCAAACAACATCGGCAACGTTTTAGCAAAAATCAACGAAGCGGGATTTCGCATCGTTGCAATGAAATACACACAACTTTCTGCTGAGCAAGCTGGATTGTTTTATGAAGTACACAAGGAGCGTCCTTTTTACGGAGAGCTAGTTGACTACATGAGCTCTGGACCAATTGTAGCTGCCATCTTAGAAAAAGATAACGCAGTTGCTGATTTCCGTGCACTTATTGGTGCAACTGACCCAGCAGAAGCGGCTGAAGGAACTATCCGTGCGCTTTACGCAGAAAGCAAAGCAAAGAACGCTGTGCATGGTTCTGATAGCGATGACAATGCTGCAATTGAAGGAAACTTCTTCTTCTCTGAAGTAGAGCGTCCGTAACTCGCGCAAAGAGCAAAACAAACGGTAAAAAGAAAAAGGTTGGGAGCGATTCCAACCTTTTTCTTTTTACCGTTTTTCGGTTTTCGGTTTTCTAGATTACATAAACCCTTTTGCCATTCCGACCAACCAACGCTTAAAAACTGGTCCTTTTCTCCCCTTCTTACTTCCTCTTCTGAAGCTATCGAAATAGAACTTGGTGTAAACCACAGACCAATCTGCACACTTTCGGTGCGTGTATTTCTTACCGCCAGCTTTGCGGAGTTTTACATTTTCGGCTCCCATCTCCTTCATGGCTTCGTGAGCCACTAAAGCATTAGTATAAACTACTTCCTCGTCTCCAGTACAATAGCAAATTTGCATCGGTCTTGTTGGCACCCAATTGTCCATGCTATTTTCTTGTAGTAGTTTTTTAAACTCAAAA
>JBMYXX010000377.1:0-2362 GCA_049608805.1 Flavobacteriales bacterium
AATAAACAGCTATACGTTAATCCAGTTAACTGCTTTTTGTACGTTCCGGAATGGATTGATAAACCAGCCAAGGTTGAGTTAGAAATTCCTGAAGATTGGGAGGTTGCCACTGGAATGACCTCTACTGGAAAGCATTCATTTTCTGTCAGAGATTTTCATCAGTTGGCAGATTGTCCATTCATTGCTAGTGCTGGTTTGCAGTGCAATACGTATGAGGTTGGAGGAGTGAGTTTTCACCTTTGGTTTGAAGGTGAGTTTAAAGCAGATTGGGAGAAAATAGTCAAGGATTTTAAGAAGTTTACCAAAGAACAAATGGATGTAATGGGCGGATTTCCCGTGCCCGAATATCACTTCCTTTTTCAGATTAGAACATACAAGACTTACCATGGAGTTGAGCATGCTAATTCAACCGTTATCACCCTTGGTCCTAGCTACGATATTTTAAAACCAGTGTTGTATGATGAGCTGTTGGGGATTTCATCTCACGAGTTGTTTCATACTTGGAATGTGAAAGCGTTACGTCCAATTGAGATGCAACCTTACGATTACACCAAGGAAAATTACACGCGACTTGGCTATGTAGCCGAAGGGGTTACAACATACGCTGGCGATTTATTCCTTTACCAAGCGGGTTGCTTCAGCGAGTTCGAGTTTTTCAAAAACATCCATCAGCTGTTTCAACGGCATTTCCACAATTATGGAAGGTTCAATCTGTCTGTTGCAGATAGTTCTTTTGATACCTGGCTAGATGGATACCAAAAAGGAATTCCGAACAGGAAAACCTCTATTTACAATGAGGGAGCTTTGCTTGCCATGATGCTTGACTTGTCTTTACTGAAAGACACCGATAACAAAAGTGGAATACTAACGGTTATGCGACTTCTTTACGACCGTTTTGCCAAAGCTGGAAAAGGATATACCGAAGCGGACTATCAAAGTGCGGTTGAAGAGATAGGAGGACGGTCTTACGCTGATTTTTTCAAGAATTACTACTACGGAACCAGGGATATTGAAGAAGAATTAACGGAGCTTTTAAGCCATGTTGGACTTCAAATCAACAACATTAGAAGCAGGCTGTATTTCGAAAACAGGTTTGGTTTTAAGGTTGAATATATTCAAGGTAGGTCTGCACGCATTACAGACATTGCCCCAGGTTCTATAGCAGATAAGGCTATGATGAAAAAGGGAGACGAGATTGTTTCTATGAACGGGATTAGGATTCTGGGCAACCTGAAAGAGTGGTGCAAATATTTCCAAGAAGAGACGGTAACACTTACCGTAAATTCTGAAGATGACACCCATAAAGTTCAGCTTACACCTACAGAAGAGCGTTACTACCGTACGCGTTGGCCGCAAAAAATGAAAGACGCCACGGAAGAACAGAAAAACAATTATCGAGTTTGGACTAAAAGAGGTTTCTAACTTTTGATGGTTGATAACAGCTAGTATTTGGCAATTTTTAGCTTCAAGCACCTACCTATTTTTGCACACGTTATTTAATTCTAAAATCAAGAAATACAAAGTCATGAAATATCTTTTAGCACTAGCGATTCCATTCTTATTGCATACTCAAACAACGTTTGCCCAAGCATGGGATAAAGAAACTAAAGTGATATCTGTGGGTTTAGCTGCTGCCAACTATTACCATGTTGGAAACACTCAAGCAACATTGTTTGGCCCAACTAGCTCGTTTTACAACCCTGTAACTGGTCAATTAACGGTTGAGGGTGAGTTTGGCATACATGAGTATGTTGGTGTTGGTTTTAATACAGGAATTGGTGGTGGAGCCGGAGTGCTTACTGGATACGCTGGTTCGTTAAACGTACCTATCGGTTTTTTAGCCAATTTCCACTTTTACCAACTTATTGCCGATAAAACAGGTAAGAATTTACACCAAGCCGACCTAGACATTTTTGTTGGAGCAAGTTTAGGAACTGGTGTTGGAGTAGTTTTCTACAACAGCAACTTCCTTAATGATCAGGTTGTTCCTTTGGCTTATGGAGGTTTACACGCAGGTGTTCGTTGGTATTTCTCAGAAAATGTAGGATTATCTGGTCAGTTTGGCTTCGGAAAGTCTTTGATTGACGTTGGTATTGTTATTAAACTAGACTAAGACATTGGCATCAAACACCAACTTACTTGGTGTTTAATGAATTGTTTGTTTTTCTAGAATTTCGCCCATCGGGCGCCAGCACCTTTCGGTAAATAGTAGAAACCTAACACACCGAGAACAATCATTACGGTAGAAATAATTTCTGCCTGGGTAATGCCGCCTAGAATATCATATTCATTATTGATACGAATGCGTTCAATTATTAAGCGCTCAATTCCTGCTAGAATAAAGTAACCGCAAATCATTGTT
>JBMYXX010000378.1:0-2351 GCA_049608805.1 Flavobacteriales bacterium
TAATAGGCGGAACACCAACGGAAATTAACCATCGTGCTAACTTGTAAAGGTTGTAGCCCAAGTATTGGGGGAAACCACCCATTCGTTTGCTAACAAGTTTGCTCGACCGCGAGTCTTCCCACATAATCATATTGTGGGTAGGATTACCATCCTTATCTACCGCAATGGAACTGAAATATTGCGAGCAATTACCAATAGCCACAATGTTGTTGGCCATTCCAGATTCAGCAATCACTTCTTTGGAAAGTCGTAGAACCTGGTCCCACATTTCAATGGGGTCTTGCTCTACGCCTCTGCCTTCCTCTGAATAAATACTCTTAAAATGCCCTGACCGTGTTGCAAGAATATCTCCGTTTTCATCAACAACAGAAATTTTCGGTCCGCTAGAACCAACGTCTATAGAGAGAACACATTTTGAAGCCGATTCACTCATCACTTAGAATGGATAAGTGCTTTGCGTTACGTCTGTGTAAGCCGTCAGCATTGGTGCGTACATGGATGGGTCAATCTCCTTCCCTGCTCCGCCATACATAGCTGCAGATTTTGGATCTCCCTTCTGCACTTTAGCATATTCAACCGCAGCTTTCAAATCCTTTTCAAAATCTCCAACAATATTGCTGTTGGTGATTTGCGGACCAGTGACACAGAAATGGAATCCGTTTGGATGTTGGAAGCCGTTCATTCTCCAACCTTTTGGTTTGAGGTAATCGTTTACGTGATAGATGTTGAACGCATCTGAACCAATTGCAGTTATGAACAACGAATCACCAAACAATTTCAATTCTGGAATAGAACGAACTACCTCTTTCAGGCGTTTGTTAACGTCAAAAATTCCCCTAGCGCGCTTCATGTAGCCTTCCTTACCGTAGTTCATCATGGCTGCCCAAGTAGCGGCAAACAACCCGCCAGATTTGCTACCATTGAAACCCGTGGAAACGTACACACCACCCGGCCAATCAACTTCGCAATGGTATTGGTAGCGTCTCAATTTTTCGTTGCTAAAAAGTACGGTTGAGGTACCTTTTAAAGCGTAACCGTATTTGTGCGTATCGGCCGACATAGCAGTTACACCAGGTAATCTAAAATCGAATACTGGACATTCAATTCCGAGCGGCTCGGCCCAAGCTAAAATGAAACCGCCAAGGCAGCCATCCACATGCAGCCCAATACTCTTCTTTACGGCAAGGTCAGATAGTTTTTCGATTGGGTCGATAATGCCATGACCGTAGTTTCCCGCTGACCCAACCATCATTACCGTGTTAGCGGTAATCTTGCTTTCCATCTCGGCCACATCGGCTTCGTAATTATCATCAAGCTTGGCAGTAACGGCTTTCATATTCAGATAATGAGCCGCTTTGAAAAACGCTGGGTGTGCAGAAACCGGAAGCACAATTTCAGGTTGTGTAATTCCCTTCTCAATGCCCCATTCGCGATGCGCATACACCGATTGGAAGATGCTGTCTGTTCCTCCTGTGGTTAACGATCCGCAAGCTTTCTCTTCGGGATTTCGCTTGTTTACCGCATCTCCATTAAATATATCCAAGGTCATGGCAAGAATCTCACCTTCATACTTGGTTAGGGATGGACAAACGTCTCTTTGAATGGAATTTACTTGCGAATAGTAACCGAACGCCTCATTCAGGAAATCATAGTGGTCTTGATCTCCGTGATAGAACGAGCCAGAGATTTTACCGCCTTTCCAAGGCTTACTTTCTAAAGCATGCATTTCTTTAATCTGCTTCAAAATCTCGTCTTTCGACATCGATTTCTCTGGCATCTTATCATTCACCGTGTATTTATCTCGGTACGGAAAAAGCGAATCAACCATCTCGGGGTCGTTTCGCATTTCATTCATAATTAAATCAATCTTCTTATCATCATTCATGCTGCGTTGCACAGCTCTTGCCACCGATGGAAGGTGTTTGATGATTTTCTTTTCTAAAAACTTCGCAAAGCCCATTTACTCGTCTATCGATTATTGAAAATTCCGACAGGAAACAGCCTTAAATCGGAACGTTTCCGAAGGTAGCGATTGCACACCAAAATAGTATGCGTGCATTGCACTTTATAGAAGACTGAGCTTAAATCAAGGCAGTTTTTAGCGCAAATCGCACTAGCTCTGTAGTAGAATTCACGTTAAGCTTCTTGAAAATATTCTTTCTATGCGTGTTGATCGTATGAACCGATAAGCACATCTTGTCTGCAACCTGCGCAGCCGTTAAACCCTGAGCAATGTATTCCACCACTTCAACTTCTCTAGCAGATAAAGAAGTGGGTGTACAATCCATTCCGGCTCCTACGCTTTTAGATTCTGTAACTACATCTAAAATTCGGTTGCAATAAAACTTATC
>JBMYXX010000379.1:0-2340 GCA_049608805.1 Flavobacteriales bacterium
AAACCCCAAGCAAAGGCAATTTCCCTTTAATGTTTGAAAGGTCTGGAACCGGAGCACCTTCTTGCCTTACAGATGCTGGGCTACCCGAAAGAATTACGCCCATTACCTCGTCTCCATATTCTGGAATCTTATTAAACGGGTGTATCTCGCAATAAACGTTTAACTCTCTTACCCTACGGGCGATGAGCTGTGTGTATTGAGAACCAAAATCGAGAATAAGTATGGTTTGTTGCATTAATTGAAGGTATTGCCGTTGGTTTCTGTCGCAAATTAGACGCATCGCGAAGTTATCCTTTGTTAAAAACTCGGCAATTGCGGAAAGTGCTTAAATTGCATTAGTTATTCACCAAAAACATAGAGCATGAAAAAACTATTACTAGCTGGCTTTGCGGCCATTCTTTCAACTGGAGCATTTGCACAAACTCCGTTAACTACTGCCGTAGATTTTACGGTTACCGATGTACACGGACATACGCACAATCTCTTTGATATATTAGATGGTGGACAGCACGTTCTTATTGACTTCTTCTTTACTACATGCCCTCCTTGCATCCAGTATCAGCCAGACATTAACGCATCTTTCTCAACTTTTGGTTGTGGAGAAGGAGATGTATTCTACTTTTCTATGGATAACGGAGACACAGATGCACAAGTGTTGGCATACGAAAACGACCACAATGGAATGCACCCTGCTGTAAGTGGTATAGACGGTGGAGGTAACGCAGTTTGTGGTGCTTTTGGCATAAGCCAATATCCTTCTGTAATTCTAATTGCGCCTAATAGAGATATTTTAGTTCAAGATATCTGGCCACCTTCTGAAACTAATATTGCTTCTACATTTGCAACTCACAACATTAGTGAGCAAGCTTGTGGCTCAGGTACAGGAATTGAAGACCTAGAAACGGCATTTACTGGCCTAGCAGAGGTTTACCCAAATCCTGCTGACCGTTCTTCTACCATTGCTTTCGGACTAGAAAACAGCTCTTCTGTAAGATTTGATGTTTACGATGTGCTTGGCATTAAAGTAGCAAGTGTTGGTTCTCAGAACTACCCTTCTGGAGCAAATAGAGTTAATCTAGCAGTAGATCACCTTTCTGCAGGAAACTACTTTGTAAGCATGATTGTTGACAACGCTAATTTGGATGTTAAAAAACTAAGCGTTTTTCATTAATCCATTTCACATTCTAATGAAGAAAGGCCAGCATTTGCTGGCCTTTTTTTATTCACACTCTTTAGAAATACCAAAAACGTATTGCTGTACTTCGGAGAAGGGAATAGCTCCTGCGCCATCAAACCCTTTCATGTCTTGGGCAGTAACGTTCTGTTTGAAAAAGGTTAACAGCGGTGTTGCAATTGGAAGATACGTCCAATGCCATTTTTCCTCTTCATAACCATTTGGGCGCTCTTTGCCTTTTTGGGTATAGGTTTGACAAAAGCCAAACTCGTGGGCATTATTCACCAACCAATCGTACTCCTTCTTCCCTTTTCCAGAACCAAAATAACTTGGGTTAAACGAGTTAATATCGATGTCTGTTCCCCAATGATGTCTTGATGTTCCTGGCATAGAACTGTACTTCATAATAACCCGAGCACGGTCTGAAGGGTCAGGAAAAGCAGTTTTCATGTTTTTGCCTTCTACTAGCCTTGTGCCGTTCCACTTGCCTTCCCAAATTCGTTTTTGGTGATTGAACGATCGCGCAGCAGACATAATCCTAAGAGCAACTCCATCCTTAGCAGCCGCTGTTCGCATTCGCTGAAAAGCTTCTAGTGCGCCAGTTCTCAAATACATTCCTTCTTTATTGGCAATAGCCACAGGAATTTTGCTGAACCAAGCATCTTGAGCATAGTTTACTTTACCCATAATGCGGTCTAGCTCTGCATTAGGTTGCGCAGAGGCCGTTAAGCCAATCAGAAGAAAAATGAGAATTCGGAACATATTATTGATAAACAACGGTTACAAAACCTGCATGATCCATGCCACGAACATCTGAGATGTAGTAATAAGTTCCTTCAGGAACCATCCGTCCGCCTTTGGTTCTGCCATCCCAGCAATGCGCCTGACCAGCAACAGATTCAAAGATTAACTCTCCCCACCTATTATAGACAACCAACTCGTAGCATTCGCTAAAAACACCTTCAACCTCAGGTTTAAAACAATCGTTTATTCCATCAAAGTTTGGCGTAAAAATGTTGGCATATTCTATTGCAATGCTATCGTTCCCAAACCATTGCCCCGAATAATCAATCACCAAAGAATCGACACAAAGGCTATCATTATTGTAGGCAATCAGCGTAACTACATTACCAGGGCCAACCTCATACGTATGTGTTGGGTTAATG
>JBMYXX010000380.1:0-2329 GCA_049608805.1 Flavobacteriales bacterium
TGGCAACACCAACTGCGGTTATGGTTGGTTTGGGAAGAGGCGCCAAAGACGGCATTCTATTCAAAGGCGCGGAAAGCATCGAAAACCTTTCGAAAGTCAAAAAAGTTGTTTTTGATAAAACAGGAACCCTCACTTCTGGCGAGATTAAAATTGCATCGATAAACGTTTTGGCAGGAGAAGAAAATGAATTGAAAAACGTGCTTTTTAGAATCGAGCAACACTCTTCGCATCCAATTGCAAAAGCTATTGTCGAGGAACTTCAGTCTAAAGCACAAAAGGTTGAATTTACTTCTGTTAAAGAGGAAAAGGGAAAAGGGCTGATTGGGAAAGATGCCGAAGGCAATGAATGGAAAGTAGGTTCGTTCAAAATGCTTGAGGATGGAATGGAGCGGTCCGATTCCGATATCTACATTATCAAAAATGAAACGTTAATGGCGGAGGTTTCGCTTTCAGATAAGATAAGGCCTGATGCTAAAAACCTTATTTCTTACCTCAACTCGAAAGGAATAGAAACAATTATGCTTAGTGGCGACCGTAAGCGTAAATGCGAATTGGTGGCCAATGAGTTAGGCATCAAAACTGTTTATGCCGAGCAATCGCCAGACGATAAACTGAAACTGATTGAGCAGTTTTCAGATGAGGTTCCAACCGCAATGGTCGGAGATGGAATTAACGATGCACCAGCATTAACGCGAGCAACAGTTGGAATTTCATTAAGTAACGCCACACAGGTCGCTATCAATGCCGCTAGTGTTGTGGTTTTAGATAAGGGTGGAATAGGAAAGCTCAAAGAGGCATTTCAGCTTGGACATCATACCGTTCTCACGATAAAGCAGAATTTATTTTGGGCATTCCTATATAACACACTCGCTATTCCAGTTGCGGCAATCGGATTGTTAAACCCAATGGTTGCGGCTTTTAGTATGGCATTTTCAGATGTTGTTGTAATCGGGAATTCGGTTCGGTTTAAGTTCAAAAAAATCAGTTAGGACATGGTATTGCCACAGATGCACGGATTATCACGGATTTTTCACAGAAGTAACTCCTCTGTGTTTCTCCTTTTCTCACGTTTCCTCTGTGCAACTTTTTCTCCTTTCTCCTTTCCCCTTTAAACCATGTGGCTACGCTGGTTACATAAAGATGCAATCAAATACTACGTTCTATTCGGATTGCTGTATTTGGCTTTCCTGTTTGTGTTGCCAGATGCTGGTTACGATAAGTATTTCTGGATTTCTTGGTCTCAAGATATTCTGAATAACGGTTTAGGAAATGTTTACCTCAATCCCGAAGTCGATAATCATCCGCTTATTCTATACCTGCTCAAAGTCTTTTCGCTGATTCATCACAATGCGGCTGAGATTGGATTGACATCCGTGAATTGGTTGAAAGCGTTCGTTTTACCGTTCGATTTTCTCACGTTAATCGTAGTCATCCATATCCTGAAACGCACCAAGAAACCAATGATGGGCTTCTTGGTTTTCTTCCTCAATCCAGCATTTTGGTACAACACCGTTATTTGGGGTCAGGTCGATACCATTCACACATTTTTTGCTTTTGCCGCATTGATTTATGCTGAACGCGGACATTGGAAATGGTCGCTGATATTGATGCTGGTTGCAATCAACTTTAAGTTACAGGCCATCATTTTTCTACCGCTCGTACTCATTCTCAGTTTGCCGTTTATTAGAAACAAAGGCTGGAAATATCTTGGGATGCACGTTTTCGCGGTACTAGGAGTTCAAGCGTTAATTCTGTTGCCGTTTCTTTTTTCTGGGAACCTATCGGAAACAGTTCATGCGTTGGTAACTCGCTCGGTTGACCATTATCCAGTATTGTCCCGAAACGCATACAACGTGTGGCATTATCTAGTTCAAGACCCGTTCAATTTTCCAGACAAAAACACCGTTTTTCAAGTACCGTTAAAATATTGGGGAATCGCCATGTTTTGCGCGGCATCAGGAATGGTTTTACTACCTCTTTTCTTAGCCATAAATAATGGAGCCTTCGAAAACTTGAAGCGAAACGAAAGGCTCGGAACAATCTTCCAAGTTGCGGCATTGGTCACGTTAGCATTCTTTATGTTCAACACGCAAATGCACGAGCGATATGTTCATCCAGCTGTGTTGTTCTCTGGCTTGTTTATGATATTGACCCACCGACCAATTGTGTACATGTTGGTTTCGGTCGGTTACCTTTTAAACATGGAAGCGGTAATGCAATACATGCGCTATTTTGACGATTTACTCGGAAT
The DNA here is from genome assembly GCA_049608805.1 of Flavobacteriales bacterium. Classification (GTDB taxonomy): domain Bacteria; phylum Bacteroidota; class Bacteroidia; order UBA10329; family UBA10329; genus UBA10329. The sequence continues at coordinate 2,252 of JBMYXX010000380.1, forward strand.
GAATTTCAATCATACAGAATGGCTCATTTTCTGGCCGGAATTTATTGCAACGCTTTTCCTAATTGCGTTCTTGTGGGG
>JBMYXX010000381.1:0-2309 GCA_049608805.1 Flavobacteriales bacterium
GCGTACGCCATGGTAACGGTTTACGGCCTAAGCGATAAGATTGGAAACATCAGCTATTACGATTCTTCAGGTCAAAGTGAGTACAGTTTTAGTAAACCGTACAGCGAAAAAACAGCAGAACTCATAGATAAAGAGGTAAGTGATTTAGTTGAATCTGCATACGTTAGAACTAAGAACATTCTTATTGAAAACCGAGATAAACTGGAGAAATTGGCGGAGGAACTTCTTGAGAAAGAGGTAATCTTCAAAGAGAATCTTGAAGAGATTTTCGGGAAACGTCAATGGGAAAAGCCAGAAGTGACTGTTCCATCTAAGAATGGAGAAGCCGCTAAGCCAGAATCACCAGTTGTAAATGCTCCTAACGGAGACGGTGTTTCTAATACTGATGCTGCTGCGACCGATAGTTTAGCTCAAAGTTGATAAATTGCTTCCTTGGAAAAGGGGTGGGTTAAAATTCTAACAGGATCAGCAAACGATGTGGAGCTTAAATGCGCCCTTCTCAAAAGCCATGGTATTAACGCAGTCATCATCAATAAACAAGATTCTTCGTACCTCTTCGGTTCAGCAGAATTGTATGTTACCCAAGATGATGTCATTCGGTCTAAAAGGATATTGAATGAAGAAGATGCCTGATCTCGTTTTGCGAATTGTTGTGGGCTTAATTGTCTTCAGCATTTTTCTAGGAGCTATTTTCTTTGGACAAGAAATTGGCTTTATGGCCGTGTTTGCGTTTGCGCTTTTTATGGGGCTTAAAGAGTTCTATAATCTCATTGATATGGGAGGGTTTAAGCCACAGCGCTTAACGGGGTATGCACTCGGTTTGTCGTTGTTTGCAGGTAATGCAATGCTCACCTTTTATGGCTATTCCCCGCAGTTTTTGCTTGTTTCTTTATTGTGCCTGTTCCTCATATTGCCGATTGAATTGTATCGAAAACGGGAGCATCCGTTTACAAATATTGCGCACGGGTTCTTAGGGATAATTTATGTTGCTGTACCAGTTACGTTGCTGATAAATATTGTTCATCCTTCGGAAGAAATAGGGTATCATCCTTTGTTTTTTGTTGGTTTTCTAATGCTGATTTTAGCTTCCGATTCTGGCGCTTACCTAGCGGGAACCGCTTTCGGAAAGCACAAGTTGTTCGAACGAATTAGTCCAAAGAAAAGCTGGGAAGGAGCAATTGGAGGGCTGCTTCTTAGTATTGCATTCGCTGTAGGTTTCTCTTATTTTCTTCCATTTTTGAATATGATGGAATGGATTGGGTTATCAGTTGTAACCGTTGTGGCTGGTATTTATGGAGATTTGGTGGAAAGCCTTTTGAAACGGAATGTTGGAGCTAAAGACAGTGGTACACTTCTACCAGGACATGGTGGTGTGCTAGATAGATTAGACAGTATAATTCTAGCAACGCCATTTGCATATGTATATCTCAAAATATTTCTCTGAATTTAGCTTGAACCAAAGCTTACATTTGCGCGCTGATGGCTAGGATGACCATACATAAAGAAGGCTACAGAATGCTTACGTTGTTAGCACTGATGGTTATTGGTGCTACGGTTGGCGTAGTTTACATTTTCCCAAAGCTGGTTTGGTTACATTTTTTGGTGGGAATAGGAGGAGGAATTCTTTTTCTAATTGTACTTCAGTTTTTCCGCAGCCCCAAAAGGAAGCTGGTTATTTCATCGCGTAGCATTGTTTGTCCTGCAGATGGAAAAGTTGTTGCTATTGAGGAGGTGGAAGAACCAGAATACTTTAATGGAGAAAAGCGACTTCAGATTTCCGTTTTCATGTCTCCTTTAAATGTGCATTTGAACCGATATCCTATCTCTGGAAACATTGCTTACTCCAAGTATCATCCAGGAAAATTTCTAGTGGCCTGGCATCCAAAATCTAGTACAGAAAACGAACGGAACACTGTTGTAATTGACACTGAGTTTGGCGCAACAGTTCTTATCCGTCAGATAGCTGGTTTTTTGGCCAGAAGAATTGTTTGGTATTGCCACGAGGGCGATGAAGTAAAGCAAGGAGACGAACTTGGATTTATCAAGTTTGGGTCTAGAGTTGATTTATTCTTGCCGTTAGATGCAAAGGTTAAAGTAGAGCTAGACGAGAAAGTCAAAGGCGGAATTAGCGTACTTGCCGAGATTTAAAGAATCTCTTTTAACTCTTTAAGGTGATGAATGTGATGGAAGTCTTTTCCAGTCATTCTGTCAATGTTTGGCTCGTAGAATACTGCTTTCCACCCAACCCCTAAGGCGCCATCTATATCGGCTTCTAAATGGTCTCCAATCATAATGCTGTTTGTAGCAGA
>JBMYXX010000382.1:0-2299 GCA_049608805.1 Flavobacteriales bacterium
TTTATCATCGGTTGGATTCAGGTGCTGATGGTTCAGCTAGGTGCTTAAAAGTCGGAGTCGGTTATCGAAAACCGATAGTGATGTTGGTAGTCTGAAGGCACCTTGCTTCTTTGCTCAATATCGCTAGTCCAGTTAGACTGAACCAAGAAGTTTTTGGTTGCTGTATCGCCATCAGCATTGGTAATAAATACATTCCCAAAATAGTTGTCTGGGTCTTGAACAGAGGAGTTTCCGCCACGCTGAGAAAATGTCCCAACTTCTAGTTCTGAGTTTGGAGAAATTTCCGTGTTAATTGTGTCTGGCATCACCAAACCCGTACCGTTAATGGATATCGTTTGAGAAGAATCGTTTTTAACCACCCAACTGTAATCGGTGTTGCCTTCGCAAGCAATAAGAAATGGTAAAGCGGAAAGTGAAAGAAGTTTAATAAGTGTTTTCATTTCGTTTAAGTATGGCCGCCAAACGTGGACGTCAAGCAAATTATTGTTGCAACTCAAATTGCATTACAGTAAGTAAGGTGCGTTTTCTGTGCTCGCTAAATATAGCGCGAGAAGGCAAATTGTAATTTCGGATTCGTAATACGCGCAACAGACCATTTTTTTTATGAACTCCGATTTCAAGCATTACCTTTTAAAAGTCACCAATTCTTCTGGGTGTGAGGAAACGGAAATGATTCAGTCCTTATGGAGTGGTTATGGTAAGATTTCGCGCTTTAAACTGTACGGTTCGGCCCTAGATACTGTGGTGGTTAAGCATATAGATTTGAGCAGGCAGAACGAGCATCCTAGGGGCTGGAATACCGACTTATCTCATAATCGAAAAGTAAAGTCTTACGAAGTAGAAACAAGCTGGTACCAACAATGGAATGAGCAATGCAATGACTTTTGCAGAACACCAAAGCTTCTTGGGTCATTGGCTCAAGAGAAAGAGCAGTGGATAATATTGGAAGACCTGGACACTGAATTCTCCTTACGAAACCAGCACTTGGAATTGTCTGAAGTAAAAACATGCCTGTGCTGGCTGGCCAACTTTCATGGAACATTTATGGGTCAAAATCCGGCAAACTTGTGGCAAGTTGGAACGTACTGGCATTTAGCTACGCGCCCAGAAGAGTTTGAGAAGATTGAACATCAGGAACTGAAGCTAAAAGCTCATCAAATTGATGAATTATTGAATAGGTGTACGTATCAGACAATAGTGCACGGAGACGCCAAAGTGGCGAATTTCTGTTTTGCCAAATCAGGCAGTAAAGTAGCGGCTGTAGATTTCCAATATGTTGGCGGAGGTTGCGGGATGAAGGATGTGGCTTACTTCTTAGGAAGTTGCCTTTCTAGCGATGAATGTGAAGCACACAACGAGACGTTATTGGACTATTATTTTGCGGAGCTTGAGAAAGCTCTGGGAAACACGAGAGCAGACATCGATTTTAATGACCTAGAACAGGAGTGGAGAAGGTTGTTTCCAATTGCTTGGACAGACTTTACACGCTTCTTACTTGGCTGGATGCCATCACACCAAAAAGTGAACAATTATAGCCGAAACGTAATGCAATCGGTTTTAGCGGGCTTGTAGAGGTGTTTGCGTGGCCTGAGATGAGCTAAACCTGTCTCTTACTTGTATTTCCGCCTTCTGATAATAGAGTAGAAGAGGAGCACCATTAAACCGCCAGCGCACCAAAGTCCGTAAACGCTTATTTCTGGCAAGCCGTAGATGTAATCGATTCTATCGCCCCAATCTACCGTCATGGTAATGGCAGAGCCAATAATAAAGGCCACAATAAGGAATGTAATTGCCATTCGGTTGGCAATGCTGTCTAGCTTTTTGAGGAGGTAACCGTAGCCTTGTAATTCAACCTCAAAATGGATTTTTCCTTCGCGGGTTTTGGCTAGAATTTCTCGTACATCTCTCGGAAAAGAAGTGAGGAACGAATTGATTTGGGTCACTCGTGCATTTACATCGTGCCACAGGTTCTTTGGAGACAAGCGCTCCTTCATCAATTTCAGGCCGTATGGGCGAATAAAATCGTAGGTATTAAAATGCGGATGGATGGTTTTACCAATACCTTCCAGAATAGCGAAAGCACGGAAGATTAAGAATATATCGCCAGGCACACGTATCTGATGGTCGAACATGATTTTCTGAAGACTCTCAACCGTGTCTGCAATGCTTGCCTCATCAACCTCCAATGAGGCGTAGTCTTCAATTAATGCATTCAAATCATACTCCAATTGGCGCATGTCCTGAATGCCATCTTCAATAGCCAATGACTTTAGGTTGCTGGCCATCTTGGCTGGGTCGC
>JBMYXX010000383.1:0-2292 GCA_049608805.1 Flavobacteriales bacterium
GAAGAGCCAAAAGAAGAATTACAACAAGAACCAAAAGCGGTTGTAACAACTCCTACTGAGCCAGAAGCTTCTACAGAAGAAACTAAACCTGCTGCGGAGCCAAGTACGGCTCCTAAAAAAAGTGGTAGAAGATTTGGTCGAGGCAACCGAGTAAAAATTAGCGAAGCACACTTAAAGGTTGAAGAAGAAATTGTTGACTTAGACAGTTTGCCCAAAGACCAGTTTAGCGAAGAAAAGCTTCAGGAAATTTGGACCGAGCGAGTTAACCTTTTGTTTAAAGGCAAACCTGGTTTGCTTAGTTCGCTAACCAAGCATTCTCCAAAACTTAAGGAAGACAACACAATTGAGCTAACGCTTGATGGTGCGCATCAGTTAGAGCAATTACAAGAAACTCGACTGACTTTGGTTGAGGCTATCCGCAAGGATTTGAACAATTTTTCTGTTCAGTTAGAAACTCCAGTAAAAGAGGTAGTTACAACTAAGAAGGCTTACACGCCAAAAGAAATCTACCAAAGTATGGTTGAGCAAAATCCGCATTTAGAGGAACTGCGCAAACAACTTGACTTAGATTTAGACTACTAGTCACCACATTTCTTCGCCTATTTAGTTTGTAAAAACTGCTTAGCCTTTATCGCACCGCGTTAGGGGTTGCAGCGGCATCCCACGCTTTGGGCGTGGATATAGCGGAAGACCCGACCCGAAGGGGAACGCCCTAAGACAAATTTTGAAGGATTTTGTGGTTAATTGATGTCTGTATGGTGAGGCGACAAGCATCATTGCCATATATGTATATTTTTGCGCCTGCTGAAAAAGAAAACAACTATGTCAGGATCAAAAATTACAGTTAATAACGGAGTACTTAATGTACCTAACGACCCAATTATTCCTTTTATTGAAGGAGATGGAATTGGGCCAGATATTTGGGCTGCGGCCAGCAAGGTTTTAGAAGCGGCTGTTGCCAAGGCTTACAATGGTGAAAAAAGCATTGTTTGGAAAGAAGTGTTGGCGGGCGAAAAGGCTTTCAACAAAACCGGAGAGTGGTTGCCAGAGCAAACGCTAACCGATATTAGAGAATACCTTATTGCTATTAAAGGACCGTTAACTACGCCTGTAGGTGGAGGAATTCGTTCTTTGAATGTTGCGCTTAGACAACAATTAGATTTATACACGTGTGTTAGACCAGTACGTTGGTTTGAAGGTGTTCCTTCGCCAATGCGCCACCCAGAATATGTTGATATGGTAATCTTTCGTGAAAACACGGAAGATATTTATGCAGGTATTGAGTGGGAAGCTGGTACTGATGAGGTGAAGAAGGTTATCAAATTCATTCAGAATGAAATGGGTAGCAAGAATATTCGTTTCCCTGAGTCTTCTTCAATTGGTATTAAGCCAATTTCTGTAGAAGGAACCGAGCGTTTAGTACGCGGTGCAATTGAATATTGCATTAAGCACAACAAACCTAGTTTGACTTTGGTGCACAAAGGAAACATCATGAAATTCACAGAAGGTGGTTTCAAGAAGTGGGGGTATGCTATTGCCGAAAGAGAATTTGGCGATAAGGTTTTTACTTGGGCACAGTACGATAGAATTGCTGAAGAACAAGGAACGGACGAGGCAAACAAGCAGCAAGATGCCGCTATTGCAGCCGGAAAAATTATTGTAAAAGAGAGTATTGCTGATGCATTCTTGCAGCAAATTCAGCTTAGACCAAGAGAGTATGATGTAATTGCAACTATGAACCTAAATGGTGATTATGTTTCTGATGCATTGGCTGCATCTGTTGGTGGAATTGGTATTGCTCCGGGAGCAAATATTAACTACGTAACTGGTCATGCAATTTTTGAAGCTACCCACGGAACGGCTCCGAAATACGCAGGACTAGACAAGGTGAATCCTAGTTCGGTTATCCTTTCTGGATGCATGATGCTTGAGCACCTTGGTTGGGTTGAAGCTTCTCAATTAATCTACAAAGGCATTGAAAACTCAATTGCTAAAAAGCGAGTTACTTATGATTTTGAACGCCTTATGGATGGCGCAACTTTATTAAGCTGTTCTGGTTTTGGCGATGAGATTATTGCCAATATGTAAAAAGTAAACGAGGCCTAAAACCTCTAAAGATTAAGCCCCATTCTCTATTGAGTTTGGGGCTTTTTTATACGCTAAATCCAAGCTTAACCTTACTCCGTTTGTACGGGAAGAAATCGGCCATTTTGCCGCTAGTATGCAAGGCTTGCATTTCTTTCCAAAATTTGGCCTCAAACAAATCTGCATGATGTTTCATAAACACATCTT
>JBMYXX010000384.1:0-2282 GCA_049608805.1 Flavobacteriales bacterium
TGGTGTTTGGAACGCACTTAAAGTGGCCGAAACACTAGAAGAAGGCATCATTGTTTTAAGCACAAGAGAAGAACACGGTGGTGGAGCTGTCTCTTATCTTGGGAAGTACATTCAGGAGAAATACGGCATTCGCCAAGCGCTAATCTCTGACATAACTTGGATTACCGAAGGCGTAACTCATGGCAATGGAGTAGCCATATCTATGCGAGACCGAGGTTTACCACGTAGAGTCTTTCTAGAACGAATTTTAGATATAGCTAAAGAATCCAACATTCCTTACCAACTAGAAGTAGAAGGTTCTGGCGGAAGCGATGGATTGGAACTTCAATCTTCACCTTACCCATGGGAATGGCTTTTTGTTGGAGCGCCAGAAGACAATGTTCATTCTCCAGACGAGAAAGTGCACAAGAAAGATATTGAATCTATGACTGCCTTATATAAGGTGTTGATGGAGAAACTTTAAGATTTCAAGTACTTATCAGCCGCGTCCACAATTACCTGAGGTGCTCTGTGCGGCTTCATGGTTTTGCTATCCACAAAAACCAATTCCGTTAATGCAGAGTTGAGCATTTCTCCTTTGGCATTCCAAGTTTCGTATTCAAATAGTATTCTTGAACGCGGCACTTTTCTAACTCGCGTAACTATGGTCAATTCTTCGTCATAAAACGCTGGCTTCTTGTAATTGATTTCATACCGAATTACAGGCATCATAACTCCACTTTCCTCCAGTTCGGCATAGCTAATCCCTAATTCGCGCATTGCTTCTACCCTACCAATCTCAAAATATGTGGCGTAATTACCATAGTAGACATACCCCATTCTATCTACCTCAGAGTAACGAGTTCTTACCGTTGTCTTGTGTTCAAACATGGGGTTAAAGTAGTGAAAAGCCAAAAGTGACCAGCGAACAGTTATTGGTTTATTCTCCTTCGATAGTCGCAGATTTATTTCGCGCGTTTGCGTCTTTACGAGAAATTGGAGTTTCGTGCTTTTCACGTAAACTTGCCCCATGCGATATCTGTGGTGTTTATTGATTCTTGCGGCCTGCTCAAACCCAGAGCACACATATAATGCGGTTCCTATGACGGATTCCATTCCAACAGAAGCCACAGCAGAAAGTCTTATTGCGCCATATCGCGATAGCCTTGAACTGACCATGAACACAGTTCTGGTTGAGAATGATGTTGCGCTTACACGCGGAAAACCAGAATCTACACTCGGAAATTTGATTGCAGATTTACTTTTAGAACGAGCTCTGGTTGAAATGCCAGATTCCATTCGTCCGCTTATTTGTTTGGTAAATATTGGCGGTTTACGAGTTGACCTTCCCGCAGGCCCAATTACCGTTGGGAAGGTTTTTGAGTTGATGCCTTTCGAGAACGAACTAGATGTTATAAAACTTTCTCCCGACAAGGTGGAAGAAATGCTTGCCTACCTGAATGAAGTTGGCGGCCAGCCTGTTTCTGGTTTGGATGTCAGGGTTTCACCATCAACAGGATCTACCAAATACACGTTAGATGACGGAGAAAGTATTGAGGAGTATTTATATGTGGTTACTAGCGATTACTTGGCCGAAGGAGGCGACAAGATGGATTTCTTCAAGAACCCGATGGAGCGGATAAGAACCGGCATCAAGATCAGAGACGCAATAATTGACGACTTCCGAGTTACGGGACTAAGCGATAAAACGCTGAGTTCTGAACTTGACGGTAGAATTTCCGTGATAAAATTTTAGCAGATGAACAGAAGAAACTTCCTACGTAATTCTGCATTTGCTGGCTTATCAATTGGTGCGCTTGGCGGATTGAGTTCTTGTAAACTCCAAAACTTCGGAATGGTGAAACTCACCATCTTGCATACTAATGATGTTCATAGTAGAATTGACCCGTTTCCAACTACAGACAGCAAATATCCAGGCTTAGGAGGTTTCGCCCGAAGGGCAGAAATGGTAAAACAAGTTAGGTCTGCAGAAAAGAATGTGCTCTTATTAGATAGTGGCGATATTTTTCAAGGCACACCGTACTTCAATTATTATGGTGGAGAGTTAGAGTTTAAACTCATGACCGAAATGGGTTATGATGCCGCTACTTACGGGAATCACGATTTTGACAATGGAATTGATGGCCTAGTAAAACAATTGCCGCATGCAGAGTTTCCTTTCATCAATTCAAATTATGAGTTAAGCAACACGCCACTTTCAGAATCTACCTTAAAGAATAAGGTGTTTGAATTTGAAGGAATGAAAATTGGCGTCTTTGGTTTAGGTATTGAGCTAGAAGGTT
>JBMYXX010000385.1:0-2278 GCA_049608805.1 Flavobacteriales bacterium
ATGAAACAAATTTCTATGTTAATGCTGGCAATGGCTTTGCCAGTTATGATGATGGCTCAAAAGCTGTCTGACGATTTTAAAGTATCAAGAACAACTCCTTATGAAGTAGTTGATGCGGGGAGTAAAAAATACTTCAGTATTGGTAACGACCAAAGCCTTTCGGTTAAGACCAGAGGCGGTGTGGTTACGCTACAAAAGTTCAATATCCCAACGAAAAAGGAGGTAGCTAGAGAAGTTCATTCTGACTTTCCTAAGTACACCAAGGAGCAAGAAATTCTTCAGGTAGAAGGACACCTTTACTTCATATCTGAGGCATATGATAAGAAGTCAAAAACATTTACCGTTTCTGCTAGAGAGATAAACACAGACGATTTATCTATGGGAGAACTTACAACGCTTTTTACTACAAACCGACCAGTTGTAGGAGCAGTTGCTTCTTTTGGTACCGTGCAGGCTTTCAGCTTTGGCCCGCCAAGAGCTAATAAGTTTGAGGTATTGTCATCATTTGATGGTTCTAAGATTCTTATCAGATACAGATTGAAACCAAAGTCGAGAAAGGATTCTGAGAATTATGATGAATTAGGGTTTTACGTGTTTGATAATAAGCTGAATAAGCTTTGGGGTAAGGAGCAAAAAATGCCTTACACCGAGAAGGAAATGAACAACCTTGCATACACGGTTGCAAGTGATGGTACAGCTTACATGTTGGCTCTTGTAAGGGAATCTAAATCGGTTGAATTGATGACAATTACCGAGGATGGCTTTTCAACCAAGCCCTTAGCTATCAATAAAGATTTGGTTTTCCAGAAGTTTGATTTGCGAGAAGATGATGAAGGGAACATGGCTTGCGTTGCTTACTACGCTACAGGAATCGAGTTCAAATTTGGTTTTGGCGGAGGTGCTCTCGTATTCAACACCAACGGAATCTACTTCTTCAAGTTTACTCCCGAGGGAGAAGTTGTAGATGCGTTTGACTATGAGTTTGATATTGATTTTATCAACCAGTATAGAACGGATAGAGAAAAGAACAAGAATGCTAAGCGAGAAAAGGAAGGAAAAGCTGGTATTCCTGATTTGAAATTATTGGAGTTCAATGTAGAAAAGGATGGCAGTGTTCTAATTTTAGGGGAGCGAGCTTATGCTAGAAATGAATTCTATGGCCCTAAGCAACAGATGGTGTATCATTTCTCAAATGTTGTTGCAACTAAAATTAATCCTGATGGAACACTAAAGTGGCAGAAAAAACTACCTAAGAACCAAGCTGGGTTAAGAGGAAAAGGTGGAATGGGTGTTAAATACATTCGTAGTAAAGACAGCCACTACGTGATGTTCTTGGACAACGTTAAGAACGCCAATTTAACTGTTGCGAAAGCGCCAGTTCCGCATAAAGACGGTGCCGGAGGTTTCCTTACAGCGTACAAGGTAAATGACGAGTCCGGAGAGATAGAAAAGCACAATATTTTGGATGTAAGAGACTTACAAGGAATTAAGCTTCACCAATTTAACACATCACGAATATTCAATGTGTCTGACAACTTGTTCTTGCTTGAAACTTACATCAAGGGGAAAAGAGATATGATGATTAAGATTGAATTAATGGATTAATATCAATCAATATGAATTGAAAAAAGGGTCGGCATTTGCCGACCCTTTTTTATTTCCCTAAAGCTGCTTTAATCGCACTAGCAGTCTTGTCAACATGCTCATCATTAATAATCCCCATGTGGCCAACGCGGAAATATTGCGTTTTGTGCGATGGAAGCAAGCCTCCAGCAATGATGACTCCGTTCTGACCAACCTTGCCTAAGAATTCGCCACCATTTACGCCTTCTGGATAGTAAGCTGCTGTGAGTGTATTTGCGGTTATTCCATCTGAATCTGGTAAAAATGAAACACCAAGCGCATTCATTTCATCTCTAAACTTCTTTGCCAATCGTTTATGGCGGGCAAAACGAGCATCCATTCCTTCTTCAAGAATAAGTTCTAAACTCGTTTCTAATGCTTGAATTAAGTTGACCGGTGGCGTAGCGAAATACGAAGGCTTTCGTCCTTCATAGGCTTGCATAATAGGAAGCCACAAGCTCCAATCGCAGTAGTAATTGCCAACAGCTGTCTTGCGGTTTTTCCAAACATTCATGGCTTTTTCAGAAGCTACTAAAAGCGCCAATCCTGGAGGAACACCAACGGCTTTTTGCGAAGCGGTTACAACCATATCAATTCCCCACTCTTCTTGTCTTATTTCTTCTCCAGCAACAGAACAAACACCATCCAAAATACT
>JBMYXX010000386.1:0-2225 GCA_049608805.1 Flavobacteriales bacterium
ACTTTTATTGTGCTTTTACCATTGTCGTTTTGCCGTTTGATAATGGCGAGGTCTGAAACGATAATAATGGCAAACGAAACAGCATCAGCATTTGTAGAAAGTTTAGCGTTTGTGCCAACAAAAACCACGTAAGTTCCAGCAGAAAGGCCTTCTAATGGAAGTTCTATGCTGTGGCTTTTAAAGTCTTTTGGGTTTGGAATTTCGAAGGTTTTTTCGGCAACAGTTGTACTGTGAGACTTAAGCCACCTTATCAGTTTCTCGCCATAATTCTGACGCGCGTTGTTTCGGTATTCTATTGGGTCAATACTTGCAACGCGAGCATAAACTGGCCACTTATCTGCTTCTTGTGTGTCTAAATTTCTGTACCGAAGTAAAATGCGAAATGCTTTGTTCGGAAGGATTATTCCTTCGGCATCCATTCCCCATTCTTTAGACCGAATTCGCTCAGAAAGCGATTTGCAATTCCTAGCTCCAACACTATTTGGGAATTTCTTGATGTAAACCTGACATAATGAATCGGCCGATTTCCATTTCCAATAATCGCTATGCGAAACATCGGAAACCACACTTCCTTGTTGCTGGTAAAGACCAGCGAGCTGATAGGCAATTTCTGCGCTTACCTCAGCTTCCGTGTGGTGTTTAAGTAAAGCGTTAAGCTGTGCCTCATACAGCTTATCCTTGCTGGCCAAGGAAGAGCGCTTGTGCATGAACTCTAGCCGCTTTAAGTCCTCTAAAACCACCGATTCTGTGGAAACGTTTTTTGCTTCGCGAAGCAATTCTTGATACATAAAGATTGTTTGACCAGCAGGTTCTAAACCGACTGTTGGTTTTGACTTTATTGCTAAAAATGAATCTAAATCACTGAGCAAGCCCGCTTCTTGGTAAGCCGTTGTAGGGTCAAAATTTATGAGGTTTCTTTCGTCTAAACTGTAGAAAGCAAGTGCTCTAGAAAGCAGAAGATGATAAACCGATGGACGAATGTTTCTGTAACGATTTGTACCGGTGAGGATAGCTTGATAGTCTTCTAGTTTTGCCGCTTTTAACGCGCTAGAATTGCGTATTGAAAGTTGATAGTACTTATCGGTTTCTGAAGCAATTCGCTTGAAATCCCAGGTTAAAATGTTGTCATCTGCGCTTTGGTCTGCAGTTCGTTTTTGAATACGCCATCGGTTATTCTGATAATAGCCCCAATGCATTTCTGCCAAGAGCGAAAACACAATTTGCTGTGTTGGTTCTGGTGCTTTTTCGGCTTCTGTTTTTAAGCGCTCAATGCTTGCAACCAGACTTTCTTCTTCAAATTCTGCACTGAATTTTATCTCGTGAATTACTGCTTTTACAAGTTGCGGACCATTACCGTCTTTCACGGCTTGTTGATGGATTTTATCCACCACTTCTAAAGCAGATTTTTGCTTGCCAGTGTTGGTTAATTCATCAACCTCTTGCCACCAACCAGCATAGTTTTGGGCAAAGCCAGATAGGCTGAAAATCAGCAGAAATAGGGAGAGTAAATGGCGCATTTTTTCGGTTTACTTCTAGATGCAAAAGTTATGCATTATCCATATTAGATAACCGCGAAGACGCAAAGTTCACGCCAAGAACACGGAGGAAAATCAACAGGATATGGAATAAACTCAACGCTCTTTGCGCATTCTCTTGCGGCCTGTGCGGTTAAACCTTATTTGAAAACCACGTAGATTTTTCCCTTGGTAGAAAGCGGAGCGGTTGGGTCGTTATCGAATTTAGCTTGCTGACAAGCCGACTTGGCTTTTACGTACAAATATTTGTCGTCTGTTGTTTTAGATCCAGGCGCTCCGGGATCTGCGCTAAGCACGTTTCCGTATTTGTCTATGGTCACATCGACTATTACCACACCGTTGTCTTTTGTACCGAGTCCAATTTTTGGGAATTTGACCATTCTTCGCCCTTCCATTTCGTATTCAATTTGATCAAAACCCGTTTTGAACTTCTTCATCAAATTGGCAGATGGTTTTACCCCAGGTTTTGCTTCATCATAAAAATGAACGGTTCTAATATCTGAAGTGAGCATCTCTAACGGGCGGCCATTTGTAAAGAGGGTTAGAACTGGGCCCTTCACCGATTTTACTTCACCCTTTTTCTGGGTGCCGTCTTTCATAATTATAGTATGCTGAGCGAAGAGAGCTGGAGAAATGAAAAAGGAGAGGCAGAATATTAATCGGAACATGGCTTGAGTTTTTTCGAAGGTA
>JBMYXX010000387.1:0-2222 GCA_049608805.1 Flavobacteriales bacterium
CCAAGTCGTTCTTTCCTAGGTTCTATCTGGTACTAGCGCCCGTACTCAAAAGCACCATCGATTTAGGAATCGTTTTGGGCATTTGCTTTGGCATTGCCGCATACCACGGTTTGTTTCCAGTTCTAGAGTCGTTCAGCTTTATTCCCAACCTCATTTTATTGGCTTGGATTACAACACTTGCTTGGGCCTCAATTGCCGCCAGTGCAGTTGTTTGGAATCGCCATTTTAGGCACGCCACTCCTATTTTGTTGTACGCCATGATATTTGCCTTGCCCGTTTTTTATGTTGCAAATGACATAGAAAACGTAACGGCCAATATCGTTTATCAACTCAACCCAATTGCTGGCGCGATGGATTTCCTAAGAGCGTCTTTTGGCTTCTCAAGTCCAAGCCTAAACCACTTCCTTTTGTGGCTCTTTCAGTCAATTGTTTGGCTTGTTGCCGCCATCATCATGTTCCGTAAAATGGAAAAAACTTTAGCCGATAAAGTATGATTGTGGTTAAAGCAGAAAATCTTTCCAAAAGCTACGTCCTTCAAAACGAAGGCGGCAAGAAACATCAAGCGTTAGAAAATCTCTCGTTTGAATTGAACGAAGGAGAATCGGTTGGAATTATTGGCCAAAATGGCGCGGGCAAAAGCACACTTTTAAAACTTCTGGCAGGTGTAACATTCCCAACTTCTGGCGAGGCTAGAATTGAAGGAACATTCTCGAGTTTACTTGAAATTGGAACAGGTTTTCACCCAGACTTAAGCGGGCGGGACAACATCTTTTTAAACGCATCTATTCTAGGCATTTCAAAGAATTCTGTTGAAAAAGAGCTAGATAATATCATTGAATTTTCTGGCGTAGAAAGCTTCATCAATCAACCGCTCAGAACTTATTCTAGTGGGATGAGGCTGAGGTTGGCTTTTGCCATAATCGCACACCTCAAAACAGACATCATCGCCTTGGATGAAGTCTTGACCGTTGGCGATTCTATGTTTCAAATCAAGTGTATGCAACGCATTTTTGATTTCAAGAAAGATGGAAGGTCAATCCTTTTTGTGTCTCACAACCTTGGCGCTGTTCAAAAATTATGTGAGCGAACCATTGTTTTAGAAAATGGAAAAATTGTTTTCGATGGAGCCACTGCTGATGCCATTAGCTTTTATCAAAAACAAAACACAAGTGATTTTATCTCAACTGAAAACGACTTGCTGCAAAACATAAGCTGCAACACCAATCAGAACGAGTGTACTTTGAATCTGAGCTTTGAGAATTTAGCCACCGATTCGGAGGTTGATTTAGGCATAAATATCTCAACGCAAACTGGTCAAACGTTGTACCATTTCAGCAACAGATTCATTGACCAATCGTTAAGTCCGAAGGAAGGTTCGCTTAGCGTTGATCTAGCTTTCAAACATGCTCTCAAACCTGGCAATTACCACGTTTCGGTTTATGTCGGTCAGGATGAAAAAGAGTTGTTGTGGCGAGAAAATGCAACGCAATTGGTTGTTCCTGCTTTCAACCCATACGGGTTCCACAATCCGCAGAATATTCAGGGGCCAATTTTAGGGGATTTCACCATTAAGCATCGCTGAAATGAACGCGCCAGTTCTGCTTTTGGTTTACAACCGTCCCAAGAAAACCAGGCGTGTTTTGGAGCGACTAAAAGAGCTTGGAATCTCTAACATTTATGTTTCTGGAGACGGCCCCAAAACCAAACAAGACAAGACCTTAGTTGATGCTGTAAAAACAACAGTTTTAGAGTTTGACTCAATCATTCTTAAACACCAGTTTTCCGATGAAAATTTAGGCTGCAAAAACGGAGTAATAGCTGGGATAAATTGGTTCTTTAATCAAGTAGATGAAGGAATTATTTTAGAGGACGATTGTCTTCCAAATCAATCATTTTTTTCGTTTTGTGATACACTGCTTGAACAGCATCGGAATGATGCTGGTATTGGCATGATAGGCGGTAACAACCCGCTAGGAAAGTGGCAATCAGAATCAGACTATTTCTTTTCCAGAATAGGGCACGTTTGGGGCTGGGCAACATGGAAAAATCGCTGGGAACGCTTCAATCCTGAATTACCAGAGCTAGATGACTTTTTAGCAAACAAAGGATTTGAACGGGCATTTGGCCCAACTCATTTAGCCAAGTCTCGAAAGGAGCTAACACTACGAGCATTGTCTGGAGATATTAACACTTGGGACTAACGCCGCGACCTCACCAACCTG
>JBMYXX010000388.1:0-2214 GCA_049608805.1 Flavobacteriales bacterium
ACTCTATGAGACCGTTCCTGCGGATGCAAGTAGTCCGTTTTGGTCGTCTTCATTTTTAGAGGATACAGAGTTTAAAGTCGATTTAAGCGCAAGGACTGAAGCCATCTTCGCGCCTAGCGTAAACACGGTTTTAGGAGAGCATCAAAAACTTGGTTGCAGCTTTTTAACCAAGTTTCCAGGTAAGTATTCGGAAATGCCAATTCACCAAGATTGGACGGTTGTTGATGAAACCAAGCACGGTTCATTCACGATTTGGATGCCGTTGCAAGACACAGATTCTAAGAATGGCGCACTTGAGGTAATTAGAGGTAGCCATAAACTGAGCTCGGAATTAAGAAGCCCGTCTTTGCCAGTTTCGTTCGAAGGAATTAGAAAAGACCTTAGACCGTACTTAGAAATGATTGAGCTTAAAGCTGGTGAAGCTTTGCTGTTTAATCATGCGTTAATGCATTCTTCACCAGCAAATACTACAGACCAACCAAGAGTTGCGGTTACCTATGGATTTGTTCCTGCGGAAGCAGAACTCTGCATGTATTACGGTAAAGAAAATGGCGTGCAGAAGTACGCCATGCCAACCGATATGTTTATCAAATATCCGCAGATTAGAAACGAACCGTTGATTGGAGAATTGGCCAAAGAGTTTGAGTATTCTGTGAACGAATTGAACCTGGTAGATGTTGAGAAAGTACTCGGAAAACCTAAATTCAAGACTAGAATGAAACCACTTTTTAATGATGCTGAGTTACAAGAATCCTTTGAGAAGAATGGCTTTGTAAGAATTCCGGCTTTAGATGCAGGTGATGTAGAAAAGCTTAGGGCGCTCTACTCAGATTTGGGCCTTACCGATGAGAAAGGTTACGGTTTTCATGTTGGAATGGATAATGCCGACAAAAGTCTCGTTCAGCGAATGGTGGATGGTGTAAAGGAAGTGGCGCTGCCAAAACTTCAGCCCAACATGGCTGATACACAGGTTTTTACAGCTTCGTTTGTTGTGAAAGAACCCAATCCGCAAGGAGTTGTTCCGCCACATCAGGATTGGTCTTTTGTGGAGAATGAAGAAGAACATTGCTCGGTTTCTTGCTGGATTCCGCTGCAAGATGTAAACATGAACAATGGTTGCATTGGTGTGATAAAAGGGAGTAATCGGTTCTTTAAGAACGTTCGGCCTTCGCCTTCTCCGCAGGTGGAAACACCATTGAAGAAACACATGTACACCATTTTTCCGTTTCTCGAATTGCAAGAAATGAAAGCTGGTGAAGCACTCATTTTTGACAATCGGACATTCCATGCATCGCCACCAAATACCACAGATGCTACACGCCTAGCAGTTGGGTTAGGCTTTACTCAGGCTGAAGCTGAGATAAGACATTACACGCTAAAGCCTGGAACAGAAGACACGCTTCTGAAGTACAAGATTGACCCAGATTTCTTCTTGAAGTACGACAATGGAAGCCTTTCTTCCATGTACGATAAAGGCGAGGAAATTGAAGGCTACGAGAAAGTAGGGGAGATGCCTTATGAGTGGGAAGACCTTTCTGCTGATGAGATGAAAAACCTTATTGAAAGTGCGGGAAATACCTTTAATGCTCCGTTGGTTGAAACCATGACCAAGCTTTTTGTGCAAGCACCACAAGAGGAAAAGTTAGAAGTAAAAGAGGAAGTGGTTGAAAATGCTGAGGTTGAGACAACGCCAGAAAACTCTGGTTCTACAGAGCGAACGTTTTGGCAAACTTATACGCCAATAAATATTCTAAAAGAAGTACGTTTTAGATTGACAGGCAAAGAATAGATGTTCAGCTTTCCGGAACATATGAAACGGGTTTTTAAAGACCCAGAAATGCAAAAGCAGTTTGAGGAACAGGGCTATGTAACGGTTCAGTTTTATACTCCAGAAGAAATAGAGTCTTTGAATAAGCTGTATGACGATTTGCATCCAGAGGACGAAAAAGGGTTTTATCCTAGTACGTTTTCGCAAGACAAGAATTATCGCCAACAAGCGGATGAAGAAATAAGAAGAATTGGGAATAGAACCATGGATTCTATTCTGCAAGATCAGAAGGTGGTTTGCGGAAGTTTCATTGTGAAATATCCTGGCCCAGACAGCAAAATGCCAGTTCATCAGGATATGACTTTGGTTGATGAAACCGAGTTTACTGGAATCAATATCTGGTGCCCACTGGTTGATTTAACCGATACCAACGGAGCGATTTATGC
>JBMYXX010000389.1:0-2214 GCA_049608805.1 Flavobacteriales bacterium
TATCGGGCAAATTATGGATGCTTCTCTTTGTACTATTCTTTATGTACCCCCTACCTGCCAATTGCATGGACTCTAAGAAAGCATTTTGGTCAATTCCCGATTGAATTTGGTTGTTAGCTAAGAAACTAAGCACGTTTTCGGTTGCCATGTTTCCAGTTAAATCATCCTTGGCCATTGGGCAACCACCAAGGCCTTTTATTGCAGAATCAAATCTTCTGCAACCATTATCCCAAGCAGCTTGTACCTTTTCTTCCCAAGTATCTGGAGTTGTGTGCAAATGAGCTCCAATATGGAGTTTTGGAAACTCAGTATTAAGCAAGCTATAAACCTCCGAGATTGACTCTTTATTAGATGAACCAATTGTATCTGAAGGCATAAAAAGTTGAATATCTAAGGCAGATAGTTTGGCCGTCCATTCGGCTACAACTTCAGCATCCCAAATCTCATTATAAGGGTTTCCGAAAGCCATGCTGAGGTACATAAGCAACTCTTTATCGTGTTTAACGCACAACTCTTTAACCGCTTTCACTCTATCTAAAGCCTCTTCTCGTGTTGCGTTTGTATTTCGTTTCTGAAAATCATCTGAAACAGAAAACGGAAACCCAAGAATATCTACTCTCGAATGATTGACAGCATCATTGGCTCCCCGCTCGTTAGCTACAATTACAGAAAGCTTTGTGTTGCCAGAATCATCCAACCGGTCAAGAACCTCAGCGGTGTCCTTCATTTGAGGAATGGCCTTTGGCGAAACGAAACTTCCGCAATCCAACGTATGAAACCCGCATTTCAATAACGAATTGATGTATGCTACCTTTTTATCGGTATCGATAAACTCATGGATACCCTGCATGGCATCGCGCGGACATTCAATAAGTTGAAGTTCTTTGCTCATACGTTCTAAACTAGTTTAACAGTGCTTTGTTTATCCGCTTAATCAAAGCTGGCCCTTCATAAATAAGTCCAGTATAAATTTGAACTAGGCTCGCACCCGCTTCCAGTTTTTCTTTAGCATCCTCAGCAGAATTAATTCCGCCAACTCCAATAATTGGAAACGAACCATTGCTCTTTTGATGGAGGTAACGAATAACTTCAGTGCTTCTTTCTCTAACTGGTTTTCCGCTCAAACCACCTGCTTCTGAAAGCAACTTTTCATCTGATTTCAATCCGTCTCTAGAGATGGTTGTATTGGTTGCAATGATGCCATCAATCTTAGATTCAGCTACAATTTCAACAATATCATCCAACTGAGAATCCGTTAAATCTGGAGCAATTTTAAGAAGGATTGGCTTGGGCAATTGAAGCTTCGCGTTCTCAGCCTTAAGTGCATTCAATATGCGAAGAAGCGGCTCTTTATCCTGTAATTCTCTTAAACCTGGTGTGTTTGGAGAACTCACGTTAACCACAAAATAATCTACCAAGTCGTGTAAACCCTTAAAGCATTTGATGTAATCGTCAACGGCATTTTCGTTGGGCGTAACCTTGTTCTTCCCAATGTTTCCGCCAATAATGAAACTTCTATCTCGATTTTTGAGATTCTCTCGGGCCATTTCAAGACCTCCGTTGTTGAAACCCATTCTGTTAATGAGACCTTGATCTTTAGGCAAGCGGAACATTCTAGGCTGAGGGTTTCCATCTTGTGGTTCAGGTGTTATGGTTCCAATTTCTATAAATCCGAAACCAAGAGCGCTAAACTCTTTGTAGAAAGAGGCTTGTTTATCAAACCCAGCGGCCAACCCAACCGGGTTGGGAAATTTGAGTCCGAACAATTCCTTCTCCAACCGTTTATCCTCAACCTTATAAATTGACTCAAACACCCAGCGTTTACCTGGAATTTTCATCATAAACTTGATTAGTCCAGTTACGAGATGATGCGCCTTTTCAGGTTCAAACAAGAAGAAAAGTGGTCGAAGGATGACTTTATACATGGTTCGCAAAGGTAGCAGAGCATGGTAATCGTCAAACGACCATTTTCATCTACAAACGGCACTAACATTTTCGTTTGTAGGTTGGTATAAGAAATCTAATTTCGCGCCAAAATGAAAGCATTTAACTTATTCTTCATTGCCATGTTAGGTCTCAGTTTTACGGCCTCAGCCCAAAACAATGGGCTTTATGTGTTCAAGAATGAACGCAAAGAACATTTACAAGCGGCAAGAAAGTCTAGAAAAGAGGCGAGGGAGAAAGCTGTTGAGAACGACTTTTACATGCGAGTAA
>JBMYXX010000390.1:0-2206 GCA_049608805.1 Flavobacteriales bacterium
CTGTTTAAGACAAAATTCACGTTGATTTCGTTGGTTGCTGGGTTTGGATATACGTCTAGCGGACTGAACGCTGAGTTACCAACGAAGACCGCAGTAACCGAATCTCCTTGCTTAGGATAGAACTGACGGCTGTATGCCGAAGAACCATCAATGTCGGTTCGGTTGGTTTCCCAATGGCTAAATGTAAATCCAGGGTTTTCGGTAATTCCAATACTGATTGGAATCTCCTCAAAATAAACGCCTTTAAACGGAAATTCTTTAACCGAAACGCTGTTCAGTTCAATCTTACCCGCGTTAGGCGGATATACGTTTAGGTTAATATTTGCCTGTTGATTTAGATTGAAAAAGTCTTGCAAATAATTGATAGCGAACGGAGGACGTTCGTTTACGTATTCTTTGACAATCTCAACCTGTTCTTCCCAATCGTTTAGCTCTGGGCTCCAACGATTAAAGTGTTTGGGAATGACATCTTCGATTTTAGCAGCCGCTTTGTTTAACGACTTTTCAAATTCTTGCGCGCTAAACGCTGTATTCACCAAGTCGCAATAGCGATTAATGAAAAACTGCCTGTAAGTTTCATTCTCTAAGAGTTTTCTAAAAATGAGAATATGCCGATTGTCATCTCCAAATGAACCTAATGCGCGTTCTAGATTGTCAAAATCAACGGGAGCAAAAGATACTCCGCCAAGTGTGGCGTCAAGGTCAAAAATGATGTAACGCCATTTGGCCCCAACGGCTTTTTCTCTCCAATATTTAAGGTTATTGTACGGCCAATCTAGGTTGTTTATATAGGTCTGGGCAATGTAATAATCGGCCAAATTGAGAACATCAAAAAGGCTGTCTGCAATTTGAAAATTGGCATCAACAGAAAGGTCTAACCCAAGAACCTGTGCTTCCATTGCATCAAATGCAACAAAATCCCCTTCCATAATTTGGTCTTGCTCTTCGAGCATATCCACGTTATCGTCATCAACCCCAAAATTGGATTGCAAATAGTATCTGTCAACCTTTTCTCTGGCATTATGTATTCCCCAAAATTCTCCGTTTAAATACACCTCAACAGGGTTGTAGCAAACCGCATCTGCATGCAATCCGTTAGAGATAAACGTATTATGAATAAAACCATCTCTAAACATGGTTTTGAGGTAGTCTGAACCAGAATTCCGAAGGATAAATCGTTTGTTTGAAGGCTGAATTTTTGTTGAGAAAAGAGAATAATCTATTCGGCCTTTACCGTAATCATCACGGGCTAAAAGCCTAAGGCTTCGCATTGGTCTTGTGCGAGAAACCGACCCTCCGTGAATACGAACGCCTAATTTCTGACTGAAACCTAAACGGCCATATTCGTCAATCCATTGCACGTTAACGGGCACTTCGGTATTTGACCAAAAATTAGCTCCGTAGTAAGGGAATTCCTCTTCTGCATTTGGTCCTTTTACATAAATGCCAGTTTCAAAATCGAAGAAATAATCAGGGTCGGTTGAGAGGCAAATAACTGGTAAGGATTGATTTTCGAGAAAAACGTAATTGACCAATTCAATTTTGGAATCGATTAAACCGGACTTAACCGTTTTGGCAGTAACAACGGTTGTTTCGTTAATGGTTATTGGTGTGGTATAAACTGAACTCAATTCATTCGGTTCGCTGCCATCCAACGTGTAATAAATGGTAGCATCATTTTCATTGGTAGAAATTGATGCTGAAAAAGTGTTTGAATAAACGCCCGTTTTATGACTGAATTGGGGAGCAAAGGCAATGATATGGTCGGTTACTTCGGAGTTGTTGTTTGTTCCGTTGGGAGTTGGGGCTTCGAAAAACGCGCGGTAAGTACTACCATCAGGAAAGGAGCCGTACGAAAAATCGGTGCTTATGAACGGAACGGAAATACTATCCACAAGGGTTTTGAACGAATCGTATAGTCGTAACGACTCGCCAGCTTGAGACAGTTTGAATGAAGCATGTGGCGGAATTGTGGCTGGGCGATTCTTGCCAGAAATGAAAACAAGTAAATAGCTTTCGGGCAGCATTGTAATGCCACCAAATTGCCATTTAGTTGTGTCGTTGTCTTTATCTGATAAGTAAAAACCGTTTAAATCAACAGATTCGTTTCCGGCATTGTACAGTTCAACCCAATCTCTAGAATCTCCATCCTCATCAAGCACAACAGTATTGTTGCTTGTGCATACCTCGTTTATTCTAATCTGTG
>JBMYXX010000391.1:0-2167 GCA_049608805.1 Flavobacteriales bacterium
CCTGCGCAGCAATTTCTCTTACATCATGATAGTACCTTCCTCTTAATTGAAGCCCCAAGTTTTTATGCAAAGTAAAAACGGCATCACCTCCATACTTGACTTCTTTATCCTTGAAACCGTACGCCACATAAGCACCAAGGCTTGCCCATTTAATCAAGTCGGGAGCGGTGTGCAAACCAAGCCCCAAACGGAAGCCCTCGTACTCGTTGTAATCAATAATCTTATCCAAATCCAACTCAACCGGACCGATTGGAAATCGACCTGTACCAAAAGCAATAAGAAGCTTTATTCGTTGCTCAAACTTCAACTCCTTTCCAATGCTATCAATCACTTGATAAGTGCGTAATTCTTTGCTCGAAAGCGGTGTTTCGCGTTGCGAATCCCAGAAAGCCGAATCTTTTTTATGTGCCTTAGAGTCTAACTCAAGTGTGTTTGAACTAATGTCAATCAGCCGAACCTTATCATCCAAATTCACTTCCTTATTATAAGTGGTTCCAACTCCTTTTATATTGAATCCGCCTAAATTCAAACCCAACATTTTAAAATCGGTGTTCAACTGCGTAGGAAACCAAGTTTCATCATTCAGCTTTTCATATTTATGCTGAATTTTTATCTCTACGCCTTGTCCGTCAACCACATTTGCCGTGGCATTTCTCAGAGCGTAATCGCTCATATTAATATGAAGCTGGCCTTTTAACGCATCAAACGTTTTACCTTTTTTAGGCTGATAGCTGATGATGATGACGGTATCTTGTTTAATCTGAATGGTGTCTTGGATATTGAAGAAATACCGACTCCAACTATTTGGGCTAATGGGGCCAAGAAACGCTTGCTGACCCAGCGAGAAATAGTCTTTGTAAAACGAGAACGATTGCATCTGACTCGCCAACATGGCAAACTGCGGATTCTTCATTCCAGAAAAACGTGTGGCCTGAACGTTATCGGTAAACTTTCCATTTCTGAATTTGCGTTCGTACACATTCTCCGACATCATTAGGTGCTGCTTTTCTAGCAAGTTTTGAATGGCCACGACCATGGTGTCTTCGGCAGAACGCTTGTTGGTTATGGCGGTGTCTTCATCAAGCGTGAAAATGGTTTTCTCGTAAGCCTTGTAGGTGAAAAAAGGCAAGTTGCCGGGGTCGTTCTTCTTTCTATTCTTCACCACATTCTTGATGATGCGTTCTGCTGGATTTTCACCAGGAAAAACGGTGACTTCGTTCAGTTCGTTGGCAGAGCGTTTCAGGTATAACCGGACCGTATCGGAGGTTAAACCAAGTGGGAATGTCTTGGTCTCGTAACCAATGTATTTCACTTTTAGTTGTTCAACGGTTATCCGACTTTCAACTTCGAAAAAACCGTTCAAATCGGTTGTGGTTCCAAACGGACCATCATTCAAAACCACGTGAGAAAAAACGAGGGGTTCTTCACTCGCCTCATCAAAAACAAACCCACGAACCACGGTTTGGGAAAACCCGTTGGCGATAGAAATCGTGCACAAAAGGAAGACAAGGATTTTCCGCATTGGCACAAAGGAATGGAAATACATCGTTTTGCTACGGCCTACCTTGAATCTTCGCTAGACAAACGCCTAACAAACCGGATAAGCATACATGTCCTTAGCCACGGATTCTCATTTCCACTGATTACACCTTCAAAACAATCCATTTTTCTGTGTGAATCTGTGCATCTGTGGCTAGTTCATGTCCTACAGAAATCTTGAAATGCACAGAAGGCTTTGTAGCCTATCATCTATAACCTAATGGTTGTTTAGCTTTAACCCGATGGAAAAACAACAGTCGTACTTTATAGTTCGGCACGGAAGTGCGCGGACATCCTTTGAGTTAAGAGAAACGGAAATCCCAGATCAAAAAGAAGGTCACATTAGAGTTGAGACCGAAGGCTTCGGAATCAACTTTGCAGACATTATGGCACGCAAAGGTTTATACCAAGACGCACCACCAACGCCATGTGTTGTTGGCTACGAATCTGTTGGTAGAACCATGGACGAATCGGTTATTGATGGCGAGAAAATTCCAGCAGGAACGCGCGTTGTAGCTTTCTCCCGCTTTGGCGGATATTCAACTCATGTGCTGGCAGATGAAAGGGCAGTTCAGCCTATTCCAGAAGATATGCCGCTTGGCGAAGCTTTGGCTTTGGCCGTTCAGTA
>JBMYXX010000392.1:0-2114 GCA_049608805.1 Flavobacteriales bacterium
ACCGAAGGTTGCTACTCCGAAATACAAGAACTGGGGCGATTTACTACGATGGGTTTTGCAAGAAAACGTTCCGGGAGAATTCCCATACACAGCCGGTATTTATCCGTTTAAACGTGAAGGTGAAGACCCTGCTCGAATGTTTGCTGGAGAAGGCGGCCCAGAGCGAACCAACAGACGTTTCCATTACGTTTCGATGGGATTACCTGCCAAGCGATTGAGCACGGCTTTCGATAGTGTAACGCTTTACGGAAACGACCCTGGCCATCGTCCAGACATCTACGGAAAGGTGGGTAATTCAGGAGTAAGCATTTGCTGTTTGGATGATGCCAAAAAGCTTTATTCTGGCTTTGACTTAACCAATCCGCTGACTTCTGTTTCTATGACCATTAACGGGCCAGCACCGATGTTGCTTGGCTTCTTTATGAACGCGTGTATTGACCAAGAGTGCGAAAAGTACATTGCAGAAAACGGCCTAGAAAAGGAAGTTGAGAAAGTCAAAAAGGCAAAGTTTGACGACCATGGAATTGCGCGTCCAGCCTACCAAGGAGAGTTACCAGAAGGCAACAACGGATTGGGTCTGCTCCTACTCGGTTTAACTGGTGATGAAGTGCTTCCTGCTGATGTGTACGCCAAGATTAAAGTAGATGCCTTAAGCAAGGTTCGAGGAACCGTTCAGGCAGATATTCTGAAGGAAGACCAAGCGCAGAACACCTGCATATTTAGTACAGAATTCGCACTGCGATTAATGGGCGATGTGCAGCAGTATTTCATTGACCAAAACGTGCGGAACTTCTACTCCGTTTCTATTTCTGGCTATCATATTGCAGAGGCTGGAGCCAACCCAATTTCGCAATTGGCTTTTACGTTGGCGAATGGTTTCACGTTTGTGGAATACTACCTGAGCCGTGGCATGGACATCAACAAGTTTGGTCCAAACTTGAGCTTCTTTTTCAGCAACGGCATCGACCCAGAATATGCGGTAATTGGTCGTGTAGCACGAAGAATTTGGGCAAAAGCATTGAAGATGAAATACGGTGCTGACCCACGGGCGCAAATGCTCAAGTATCACATTCAAACAAGTGGTAGAAGCTTACATGCGCAGGAGATTGATTTCAACGATATCCGAACTTCATTACAAGCATTGTATGCCATTTACGACAACTGTAATTCACTTCATACAAATGCGTATGACGAGGCGATTACAACTCCTACTGAGGAAAGCGTAAGAAGAGCTATGGCTATTCAGCTAATCATCAACAAGGAGCTTGGTTTGGCCAAAAATGAGAACCCAATTCAGGGTGCTTTCATTATTGAGGAACTGACCGACCTTGTAGAAGAAGCGGTGCTGATGGAATTTGACCGCCTCACAGAGCGCGGTGGCGTGCTAGGCGCCATGGAAACCATGTACCAGCGCAGCAAAATTCAAGAGGAAAGTCTGTATTACGAAACGCTGAAACACACGGGCGAATTCCCAATTATTGGGGTGAACACATTCCTAAGTAGTAAGGGTTCTCCAACGGTTTTACCGATGGAAGTTATTCGTGCTACGGAAGAGGAAAAACAGTATCAAATTACAATGCTGGAGAACCTCCACAAAGCCAAAGAAAACATGGCGGATAAAACCATCAGCGACTTACAAGAAGCGGCCATTCAGAACAAGAACATGTTTACCGAACTGATGGAAGCTACCAAGCATTGCTCCCTCGGACAAATTACCAACGCGCTATTTGAGGTTGGTGGGCAGTATAGAAGGAATATGTGATGGAAGTTTTATCTCGTTTTCTTGTACAGGTTTGGATTCTAACCTTCAGTATTCCCGGTCTGTTGGTTGCTCAAAATGACTTGGCTAACCAATCCGAATTCATTATTGAATGTGGCGACCTCATTCTGTTATCAGACCTATATGCTAAGGCAGAGATGCCAATTTACCGACTACAAGGAAAAAGCGTAGCCAAAGTTGTGATTGATAATATCAAATATCCATCAACTGCGAAAGAGTATAAAAACTCAGGATTCGTGAAGGTTTTTTTCAGGGTAAATACTGAAGGAAAGGTTTCCAAATTCAAAGTTTTAGAGAGTTCAAATAATATATTCGATTCCTCAGCACTAAGTGG
>JBMYXX010000393.1:0-2089 GCA_049608805.1 Flavobacteriales bacterium
AGTTTTGAGGTTAAACAAGGCGAAAGCTTGGCCATTTTAGGAAGAACGGGAAGCGGAAAATCTACCATTGCTTCTTTAATTACTAGGACTTACGACTCTACGAAAGGGAACGTACAGGTTGACAACCAAGACATTGAGCGTTTAAACCTTACTTCCCTGCGTTCTAATATTGGATATGTGCCTCAAGACGTATTTCTCTTTTCGGATACAATTGCTGAGAACATTGCTTTTGGAATTGCGGAAGAAGACATTAGCAGAGACCGTGTTCATGAAGCGGCTAAACAAGCCGATATTTATGACAACATTATTGATTTCCCCGAGGGATTTGACACTCATGTTGGCGAAAGGGGAATAACCCTTTCTGGAGGTCAAAAGCAACGTATATCTATTGCCAGAGCCATTATTAGAAACCCTAAGATTTTGATTTTTGATGACTGTCTTTCTGCTGTTGACACAGAAACGGAAGAAAAGATTTTAGGCCATTTGCAAGATTTGATGAAGGGTAAAACCACGGTTATAATTAGCCACAGAATTTCTTCGGTTAAACATGCAGACCAGATAATTATGCTTGACGAAGGCAAAATTGTAGAGCGTGGCAATCACGAATCGTTGGTAAACGCTGGAGGCCATTATCAATCGCTTTACGAAAAGCAACTACTGGAAGAAGACCAGCGCGGGGTTACCGCGTGAAGGATGGAAGCGACATCCTTTTCTTTTACATCTGTGACTTTGAGAACCTCAGTTATCGACTAAAAGAAAAGATACAGCGCAAAGCCTGACCCTGCGATAAACAGCTTCTTAACAGCAATATGGTTAATATGGTTTCAGCAGGGGCACGCCCTTAAACTGTAAATTAGGCTACAAGTATTCGACAAGCACTAGTTTCCATTCGACCGAAACATTTATATATTTGATGAACACACACTTTAACAGCAAGTTGAGAGATGGACGGACAGGATTCACGAAGACGCGAGGATATTTTTTCTAAGCCAGTTAGAGCCGGAAAACGCACCTACTTTTTTGACGTAAAAGCAACTCGTGGGAACGATTATTACCTGACGATTACGGAGAGCAAGCGAAGAATTGATGAGAACGGAAAGTTCCACTATGACAAGCACAAGTTGTTCTTGTACAAAGAGGATTTCGAGAAATTTGCCGATGGTTTAACGGAGGCGATTGAGTTTATTAAGAACGAAAAAGGCGAGGATTACGGAACGGAGGAACACAGCGAGGTTGTAGCTGTACCTGCTTCTACACCAGTTGAAACGCCTGTAGCTGAAGAATCGGCTTCGTCTGAAAACACAAATGGAAATTACAGTTCGGACATCAGTTTTGATGACCTTGATGATGACGACAAAGCTTAATTCTCATTGAGTATTAAACTGAGGCCTTCCAGAAATGGAGGGCTTTTTTTATGCCAAAAAGTACAGGTTGATTACGGCCAAAATGAAGTAAGGAACCAAGCCTCCTGCACCGGCATAGTCTTTTGCAATGCGCTGCCCAAAGAAGAGCATGATTAACGAAACGGCACAAAGCAACGTTCCTAAAAATGCGAAACAGAACGTTTTATAAAACAGTACTTCTACTGCTCCGATAGCCGAAACAACACCTGCAGCAATCTCAACCAAAGTAAGCGTTGCCAAAAGCAACGGCACCGTTTTAGCCAAAAATGAATTGGCGAAATGACCTGTTAGCCATTCAAGGTTTCCTTTCCAATCTATCACTTTGTCTAGCCCAGATTGAAGAAACAGAATGGCAAAAAACACAGAAACAAGCGCTTGAATTAGCCACATTCCTTGAAATGGTGCAACTAACGAACAATCGGATATGAGACAGAGAAACATTTAGTTGAGTTTAGATTATTTGAATTCAAGTCAGGTTTATGAACCAAATTGGTTAAAAAGTGAGGAAGCCTTTTACTTGCGCGTCTATTTCGCTGGCTATCATTTCATTTTGCAATTCTCCGTTTTCTGGCAACACTAGATTAACCTGCGATAGATAGACCTTCTTGCTGTAAACCTCAGAACCCAAATAATGGAAGATACCCGTAAGATGATCAATTCCTCTTAGGTTACCTGCCCTACCCGTT
>JBMYXX010000394.1:0-2059 GCA_049608805.1 Flavobacteriales bacterium
TCCTCGGTTTTTAGGGTATTCTATGAGTTTAGCTTCTGGAATTTCTTGAAGCAGCCTTTCAACTACAGTGTCTGTTACACCAGATTGAGAACCATCGTTAACTAATATAATGGAGTTTAATGCCGATGCCGGAAGGTCTTGTTTTAGCTTCAAAACCGCATCAATCAAGAGCTTTTCCCATCCAACCCGTGGGTTGAAACAAGGCACAATTATATCGAGGGTTTTTTCTGCTTGCATTCCGCTTGGCGAAAATAGCGATTACCGATTGCGTTCTGATATGGTTTAAAGTCTGCCAAACTGACAGATTTGTATTTAATTAAGTAGCTTTGCAGCCCAATTTTTTATGATGCGGAACGAAGATATTTCAGTTAAAGACATTGACGAAACAAGGCAGGGAGAGGCGTTGGAAATGGTCAGTAAAAACGGAACGGGCAAAAAGCTATACGTAGAATCTTATGGCTGCGCCATGAATTTTTCGGATAGCGAAATTGTTGCTTCCGTGCTAATGGAAGACGGTTTTGAGACTACCAAAGTGATGGAGGAAGCCGATGTGATTGTGGTGAACACTTGCGCTATTAGAGATAACGCAGAACAGAAAATCAGGACTCGATTAAACATCTTTCGCAAGGCCAAACGACAGAATAAAGACATGATTATTGGGGTGATGGGCTGCATGGCGGAACGCCTTAAGTCCAAACTTTTGGAAGAAGAAAAGCTGGTTGACATTGTGGTTGGTCCAGATAGTTACCGCGACCTTCCAAACCTTGTTCGGGTAGCAGAATCTGGTCAGAAAGCAGTGAATGTTTTACTCTCCAGAGAAGAAACTTACGCAGATATTAACCCAGTTCGTTTAGGCGGAAATGGCGTTAGCGCGTTTGTGTCAATTACACGCGGTTGCGATAACATGTGCGCTTTTTGTGTTGTTCCGTTTACACGAGGAAGAGAAAGAAGTAGGGACCCAAAATCTATTGTAGAAGAATCGCGTCAGCTGTTTGAACAAGGCTACAAGGAAGTAACGCTTCTTGGCCAAAACGTTGATAGTTATTTGTGGGGCGGAGGTGGCCTGAAAAAGGACATTATCGCCAGAGGCGACCTAACCGGAACGGTAAGTTTTGCCGAGTTGCTGGTGATGGTTGCAGAAATTGACCCGAAATTGAGGGTTAGATTTTCCACATCTCACCCAAAAGACATGCATGATGATGTGCTGTTTGCTATGGCGAAATACCATAACATTTGCAGCTATATTCATTTGCCAGTACAATCGGGAAGTACGCGCTTGTTAGAGTTAATGAACCGAGGATATTCTAGAGAATGGTACTTCGAAAGGATGGACAGAATCATGGAAATTGTTCCTGATTGTGGACTTTCTACAGACATCATTACGGGTTTCTGTACCGAGACTGAGGAAGACCATAAAGACACGCTGAGTTTAATGGAGCGTGTTGGATATGACTTCGCGTATATGTTTAAGTATTCTGAGCGACCCGGAACTGCTGCTGCTAAGAAAATGGAAGATGACATTCCAGAAGAAATTAAGCAACGAAGATTGGCTGAGGTGATTGAAATTCAATCGGCAAACTCGCTTAAAAGCAATAAAAAAGACCTTGGTAAAGTTCATGAGGTTTTGGTTGAAGGAACTTCCAAAAAGTCTGACGAAATGTTGCAAGGAAGAAATCCGCAGAACAAGGTTGTTGTGTTCCCAAAAGGAAATTACAAGAAGGGAGATTACGTAAACGTGATGGTAGATAATTGTACCTCTGCCACGCTACTAGGAAATGCTGTAAACTGAGATAGATGACGGTTGACCAGATAAAACAACGTTTCGGAATTATTGGCCATTCTCCATTGCTAAATCATGCATTGGATACAGCCATGCAAGTTGCGCCAACCGATATTTCGGTTCTGGTAACGGGAGAGAGCGGAACGGGTAAGGAAGTAATGCCGCAGGTAATCCATCAAATGGGTTCGCGCAAGCACGGCTCTTACATTGCCGTTAACTGCGGTGCAATTCCCGAAGGAACAATTGATTCTGAATTGTTTGGTCACGAAAAAGGCTCGT
>JBMYXX010000395.1:0-2035 GCA_049608805.1 Flavobacteriales bacterium
AAAGCCTTTCGTGGTCATTTTCTTGCAAACAGAAACGCAATTGTTGCACGAATTTCTCAGTATTTGTTCGCTGGGAATTCAGACTATCCGACAAAACATCTAGTGCCGAACGCATTTCAGGGTCTTCAAACTGTCCGACCGTATCGTGCTTTTGGAGAATACGCTGTATGGCTTGTGTGGCCTCAGAAAAATCGAAAGTAGAAGCCAGAAGGTTGGATAGATAGGTTCGTTGTTCGTTCTCAAGAACGCCCGAAAGCGGAGGTTGCTTATCCTTCGTTTTGGCGAATTCTACCACTTGTCTGTCGGTAGAGACCACGCTTGGGTCAATCTTGGTTCTAAGGATTAAACCAGATAACGAAGTCAATCGCGAGAGCGCCACATAAACCTGCCCAGGAGCGAAAGCTTGCCCGACATCTATAACCGCTTTTTCAAACGTAAGCCCTTGGCTTTTATGCACGGTAATGGCCCAGGCAAGCTTGACGGGGTATTGAGAAAATTCCCCAACCACTTCCTCCTCTAAGTCCTTGGCGGTTTCGTTGACGGTGTATTTTTTATTCTCCCACTTTTCTTGTTTGAGTGTGTAAGGCTCCTTCGAGCCGTCCATCAAAACTTCAATTTCATCTTCGTTTATGGAAGAAACGGTGGCCAACTTTCCGTTGTAGTAGGCATCTCCATCGGTATCGTTTTTTACGAACATAACGCGAGCGCCCTTTTTCAATTCCAGACTTTCGGAAACGGGAAAAATATGGTCAGGGAAATCGTCTTTTACATCGGCTTGAAAGAAGTAGGTTTCCTCTTTCAGCTCATCTAACGCCTGTCTATTTATAGTGTCCGCTTTTCGGTTGTGCGTAGTAAGCGTAATCACATCTTTGGGCACATTCTTTTCTTCGAGATAGTGCTCATTCAGCTTCGTAATGTCGGTTTCCGTGACAACGTTATTCCGAAGATTGTTCAGAATAGAAATGAACGCATCGTCTTGCTGTCGGAAGATTTTATCCAGCTCTACATACACGAATCCACTCTCGCGAAGCGCAACTGCAGAAAAGAAATGCTGACTCGGATAGTAATCTCGCATTTTGCTCCACTCGTGGTCTTTTACAATTGGCGGAAGCTGATACATATCGCCAATCATCAGTAATTGAACACCTCCAAACGGTTGCTGGTAATTCCGTTTTACAAATCGCATTCGTGCGTCAATCGCGTCCAGCAAATCAGCACGGAGCATGCTCACCTCATCAATAATTAGAAGGTCAATGTTTCTAAGAACGTCTCTCCTTTTCGCGTTAAGCGGATGTCTTCTTACAAGCGTTTGTTGAGTGTAAAAGTTGGTGCCTTCGGGAAGTTCCATTGGCAGGTTTCTGTCTGGTAAAAACGTACCAAACGGAAGTAAGAACTGAGAATGGATTGTAACGCCTTTCGCGTTCAAAGCAGCAATCCCAGTGGGTGCTAGAATTACGTGGCTTTTGTGCGTAGATTCTGAAAGTTGACGCAGAAAAGTAGTCTTACCAGTTCCGGCTTTTCCCGTCAGGAAAACATGCCTATTTGTGCTGTTTACAAATCGCGCAGCAAGCGCTGCCATCTCGGTTATTTCCAGTTTTTCCATCCGACTTCGAAGATGAGAAATTGATTTTATCTAAAAGAAAATGAAACGGTTTTCAATAATGCGATATTTGGGCATGCGAATAACCTTTTTCTTGTTGTTTTTGTGCTTT
Organism: Flavobacteriales bacterium; assembly: GCA_049608805.1. GTDB lineage: Bacteria > Bacteroidota > Bacteroidia > UBA10329 > UBA10329 > UBA10329. The sequence continues at coordinate 1,713 of JBMYXX010000395.1, forward strand.
GTTGAGTTTGTGAGCGGGCAAAGTGTTGAAAATCAGATAGTGACTAAACAGCAAAAAATGGTCGAGATTGAACTCCAATCTGACCAATTGGTGGGGGAATTGGAGGCTTTGCGCCTTCTCAGGATAAGAGAACAAATGGATGAGCTTGGCTATCCGGCATCTGAGGAGTCGTTGCAAACGGTTCATCATATTGCCTTGTCCTTAGGGTATTCTGAACCAGACGAGCAAGCCGCTTGGGTTCAGCACATGGTAATTCCCGAGGTTGAGTTTGCCAATGTTTCTAGAACCAATGATTTTAGAAGCGATTCGCTTGTTAAAACGGG
>JBMYXX010000396.1:0-2015 GCA_049608805.1 Flavobacteriales bacterium
TGTATTATCCCAATTTGGATATTAGCGTGGATATCAGCCTGTTGCAGCGCATTGCTTGGGCAGTTCGCAAAAACTCTCCGGAGTTGCGAGATGAAGTGAGTAAATGGGTTGCTGAAGCGCGAGGTTCTACCAGATATAACGTGCTGTACAACAAATACTTTAAGAGCCGAAGGTCGAACACGGCCAAGGTAAAAAGTGAGTTCTTTTCTAAAACGGGAAGTCGCATTTCTAAGTACGATGACATTATTAAGCAATACGCAGATTCTATTGGTTGGGATTGGCGATTGCTGGCTTCGCAGATTTATCAAGAATCGAGGTTTAAGCCTTCAACTCGTTCTTGGGCTGGTGCTGTTGGATTGATGCAGGTGTTGCCGCAAACTGCGCAAGACATGGGCTATCATAGTATTGAAAATCCCGAGCTGAACATTCAAGCAGGCGTGGCTTATATTAAATACCTCACCAAATTTTGGGAAGATATTCCGGAGGCTGAACGGTTAAACTTTGTGTTGGCTTCGTACAACGCGGGTCCAGGTCATATTTCTGATGCCAGAAGATTGGCGATTAAGTACGGTAAGAATCCCAATGTTTGGAACGATAACGTGGATGAGTTTATCGTTAAGAAGTCGAGCCCAGAATATTATAATGATGATGTGGTGCGCTACGGCTATTGCCGCGGACAAGAACCGTACGACTACGTGAGCGAAATCACCGATAGGTTCAATTATTACAGTCAGTTTATTAAAATCTGAGCATCGATATCGGTTAGGTGTTTTAATCCGCAATTCAACGTACGGTTAAGTTCAGAACCTTCTTAAATTCGCGGCATGTCAGGCTGGAGCGGAAAGAGTAGAGGTAACGCCCTCGGATACTGGTTCTTCATTTTCTTTATGAAGAATTTTGGAATGGGCTTTACCTACGGTTTCCTGCATTTTGTGGTGCTGTATTTCTTCTTTTTTTCATGCGAATCTTCTAAGTGGATTTACGATTACTATCGCAACGGCTTGCAGTATGGCGTTTGGAAAAGCGTGGTTAATATCTACAAATCGTATTACGTTTTTGGGCAGGTAATTATCGATAAAGTGGCGATGGCCTCTGGCATTAAAGACCGTTTCAATCTTACGCACAATGGTGCTGAGTTCATCAGAAACATGGTGGAAAACAAAACGGGCGGAATCCTCATTTCTGGCCACATGGGAAACTGGGAAGTTGCCAGCCATCTTATGCGCGGTTATGGAGGTGTTGTAAACGTGGTTATGTATGATGAAGAGCATCAGAAAATCAAGAAGCATATTGATAATACTACGGGCGGGAGAAAGTTCAATGTGATTCCAATTAAGGATGATATTTCTCATGTCTTTCTCATAAGCAAAGCGTTGCTAAACAAAGAGTTGGTTTGTATTCATGGAGATCGTTTCCGTGATGGAATGCGAACTATGAAGAATGATTTTATGGGAAGGGAAGCGCAGTTTCCTTTTGGGCCGTTTGCTATCGCGGCCAAGTTCGATGTGCCGAAGACTTTCGTTTATGGTTTTAAGACCGGAACGTATGATTATTCGTTCTTTGCAACCGACCCAATTGAGGGTAAATTGAAGCCAGAACTTTTGTTGTCGAAATATGTTGATGAAATGGACAAAATGGCTCGGAAATTTCCGAATCAATGGTTCAATTTTTACGATTTTTGGAGGGCTTGATGAAAGAGCTGATAAACACAACAACATTCAGAGTTAGATTTAGTGAGGTGGATAGTCTGCGGATTGTCTGGCATGGCAACTTTCTCAAGTATTTTGAGGATGGAAGAGATGCTTGGGCCAAGGAATTCGGCTTCGATTTTATGGAGGTTTATGAGAAGCATGGTTTGTTAATGCCGCTTGCCTCGTCTCACATGGATTACAAATACCCGCTTCGTTACAACGAGACGGGGTTGGTGGAAACCACATTTGTAAACTCACCTGCGGCAAAGATGATTTTCCGTTTCAAGGTTTACAACGAAGACAAAACAGAGTTGAAAGCAAAAG
>JBMYXX010000397.1:0-1995 GCA_049608805.1 Flavobacteriales bacterium
GCCATCTGCGCACGCTCATCGGCACTCACCTCAATTACATCATTGTAAAATCCTGGAATGGCGATTTCTTTTTTCTCATTCATTAATGATGAAATCATATCGCAAAGCACATTGATTGGATTACCAACTGCTCCGCCATAAAGGCCAGAATGCAAGTCTCTTTTCGGGCCAGTTACTTCAACTTCTATGTAGCTCAAACCTCTGAGCCCAACCGTAATTGAAGGCACATCATTAGCAATCATTCCTGTGTCAGAAATAAGCACCAAATCAGCTTTTAATCGCTCCTTATTTTGGCTTACAAAGATTCCGAGGTTGTCTGAACCAACTTCTTCCTCTCCCTCAATCATAAATTTTACGTTACACGGAAGCGTATCGGTTTTCAGCATAAGCTCAACCGCTTTTACGTGCATGTACATCTGACCTTTGTCATCGCAAGCACCGCGCGCATAGATTTTTTCGTCCTTAATTACGGGCTCAAAAGGTGGCGAAGTCCAAAGCTCTAATGGGTCTGGCGGCTGCACATCATAATGCCCATAAACCAAAACCGTTGGTAGGTTTGGGTCGATGATTTTCTCACCATAAACAATTGGATATCCAGCGGTTGGACAAATTTCAACTTTATCTACGCCAATTTCGGTAAGACGAGATGATAGCAACTCGGCCGTTCGGTGAACGTCTTTACTAAACGCTGGGTCGGCACTTATAGAAGGAACCTTTAAAAGGTCAATTAATTCATCTAGAAATCGGTCCTTGTTAGAATCGATGTAATTGTCAACTGTGTTTAAATCCATTTTACCACTTTTTGATTCGCCCAAAATTAGTTTTTAATGCATGCGAAACATTGCTTACAGAATTGAGTTCAACTACAGATAAACGCCCAACTTGCTCCTAACTTGGTTAGCTACTTTTGTATATCGTTAAGATGAATCGCGTTCTGTCATACGGCTTTCTTTTTTTGGTTTTGCTGAGTAGTCAAATTACTCAGGCCCAGATTACAGTTAACGCCAATTACACTCCGCAACAACTAGCCGAAGATGTTTTAATTGGCGCTGGTGTTGATATTAGCAACATTCAGTATGCTGGAAACGCACAAGCAAGAGGCTACTTTGAAGCAGCAGGTTCTGGTTTTCCGCTAGATCAAGGAGTAGTTTTAAGTACAGGTAGAGTTCAAAATGCAGTTGGGCCAAATAACGGAACCTCTCCTGGCGGAGACGAAGGAACAGATTTCGGAGCAAGTGGAGATGCTGAGTTAACGGCAATTAGTGGAGTAAGTACGCTAGATGCAAGTATTCTTGAGTTCGATTTTACGCCTCAGTCAGATACAATTCAGTTCAGATACATGTTTGCTTCTAACGAATATGGCTTTTGGGAAGGGCAAGGATTTACCGATGTATTCGCTTTTCTAATTAGCGGCCCAGGAATAGTTGGAGAGCAAAACATCGCTCTAATTCCAAACACTACAATTCCGGTTACTATAGACGATTTAAACTCAACCTCAAACGCGCAGTATTACGTTAATAATGAGAATCCAATTGGGCAACAGATTGAGTACAATGGGCACACCACGGTTTTAACCGCAATTGCAGAGTTACAAGCTTGCGATAGCTACCATATTCGGTTGGCAATTGCTGATGGTGGGCTTGGCGATTATGATAGTGCCGTGTTTCTTGAGGCTCGGAGTTTTAGTAGTCCGGTGGTTAGTTTAAACGCAGAGTCTTCTTTTTCTGCCACGGCTAGTGCCCAAGATTTGGTAGAAGGATGCAGTTCTATGACCTTAACATTTGATAGAGCAGGCTCGCTTGATGATGAGCTTTCTGTTGGGTTAACGTTTTCTGGAACGGCCACAAATGGAGTTGATGTGAGCACCATTCCGGGAGCAATAGTTTTTGCTGCAGGTTCTTCTACCGCAAGTATTTCTTTCGATGTTTTAGAAGATAACGATAACACAGAAGGGATTGAGCAAATGACCATTATCCTAGATCAGCTGGTTAACTG
>JBMYXX010000398.1:0-1950 GCA_049608805.1 Flavobacteriales bacterium
ATGAGTTCATCTGGGAAGCGATTTTCAGCTTCTTCTTCAATTAATGGTTGCTCTAAAACTGGTGGCTCAACCGCAACTTCTTGTGCTGGCTCCACCAATTTTACCGCTGGCTTCACCTTATTGTGCAAATAATCATGAAACTGCTTTCTATCTGGCACCATCACCGCTGCCAGTTGTAACTGGTTCAGCTGATCAATGTGGTTGGCATCTTTTAGTGCCTTAGCAAGCATGGCCTGCCCAACCTGATAATAAGGGTACTGCTTAAGCAATTCCCGCAGCTGCGGAATGCTTGCCTCATCCAAAGATGAAGGATTCTGAACCCAGTTATAGAATTGGTCTTGCTTCATTTACCAGTTCACCACCGCTTCGTTGAAAATGTCCAGTATCAACTGCTCGTTAATTTCCTCAATTAGCGTTTGTTCAACATCGGTTAGGTTCTGACTTGCTTCAAAATCGGCAAACCGTGTAAACGTTTTTTCAAAGCTTTTGTCTCCGTCTTTGGTGTTGGTATAAGTCACATTAACGGTAACGGTTAATCGGTTTTGAGCCGCAGTTTCATTTCCTTGAATGGCAACAGGACGTGTTCGATAATCAGAAATATATCCTTCAAACTGGATGTCTCCATTCTTTGTAAATAGGTCGAGATTGGTTCTGCTTACAAACAACTCGCGCAACGCTTCTGTGAAACTTTGCGGAACATTTGCAGGAGCCAAAGCCGCGTAAGACGGAAAGAAATCTATGCTTACCGATTTAACTTCTGGAGATATACTTGCACCCGTGAATGAATAAACACCGCATCCCACGAAAAGCGGAAAAACGAAAAATGAAAAAACGAGAAAACGCAACATAGAAGGCTGAAAAACTGCCTCAGCCAAACTCATCTTTTCCCTTTTTCCTTTTTCCTTCATTCCCTTAGCCAAGATTGTACTCTTTAATCTTTCGATAAAGCGTTCTTTCGGAAATGCCCAATTCTTGCGATGCAGCTTTTCTTTTCCCACGGTTTTTCTCCAACGCCTTTTTAATCAATTCTATTTCACGGTCAGCTAGGGAAAGTGATTCTTCAACTTCTTCGTGCTCTTGATAAGGCTGCTCTCCTGCTCGATGAATCTGAACTTCGTGAACGCCAGAACTAAAATCTTCTGCTCCAACAGGATCAACATCTTGATGCAATCTCCTGATAGTAGATGCGTGATGTTCGCTTAAATCGTCCTGATTTTGTCCAGAAACAACATCCAGAACCAATTTCTTTAAATCATTGATGTCCCGTTTCATGTCAAACAAAACCTTGTACATCAACTCTCTTTCAGAAAAGTCTGCTGATGAATCGCCACCGCCACCAGATGAAGGCGCGGTTCTTACAGCAGGTAAATTGGTTGCCCCGTGCTCTGGCAAGTAGTTTTTCAGAATCTCCGAATCAATCTCGCGCTGCTTTTCAATGATTGAAATTTGCTCGGTAACATTCCTCAACTGACGGATATTACCCGGCCAGCGATAATTCATGATTGTAACTCGAGCTTCATCCGTTAAACGGACGCCTGGCATTCGGTACTTCTCCGCAAAATCTCCAGCAAATTTTCTGAACAAAAGCGGAATATCTTCTTGCCTTTCTCGAAGTGAAGGAATAACAATCGGAACTGTATTCAATCTATAATAAAGGTCTTCTCTAAACTTGCCTTTACTGATGGCTTCAGGAATATTCACATTGGTCGCAGCAACAATTCTAACGTCTGTCTTTATTGGCTTAGAAGAACCCACTTTAATGAACTCCCCCGTTTCCAAAACTCTTAGTAGTCTAACTTGAGTTGACATCGGAAGTTCGGCAACTTCATCCAAGAAAATGGTTCCACCATCAGCCACCTCAAAATAACCCTTACGCGCTTCGTGAGCTCCAGTAAACGAGCCTTTTTCGTGACCAAACAATTCAGAATCAATTGTTCCTTCGGGAATTGC
>JBMYXX010000399.1:0-1949 GCA_049608805.1 Flavobacteriales bacterium
ACATTGCCACCATCAGCAAACATGCAACTTGGGTTGGTGGTTCTAAGGTTTATTTGAAGGCAGGGCAAAAGGTTACAATATCCGATTTGTTGGAAGCCTCTATGATTCGTTCTGGAAATGATGCGGCTTATGCACTTGCTGAGTATGTGGGAGGAACCGAAAAAGACTTCGTTTATATGATGAACGATAAAGCGGAAAGTTTGGGGATGGAAAGTACCTGCTTCGCAAATTCTACGGGTATGCCAATGCGTTCAAAGGTTATTGCAGACAACCATTCAACAGCAGCAGATTTATTGCTGATGGCTAGGGAGTTGGTTAAGCACGAAGACATTTTGGACATGACTTCTCGTCCAACGGAAAAAATCCGAAATGCTAACGGCCTATACACCTACGATAATCGCAACTCATTGGTGAAAAAATACGATGAGATTGATGGCCTTAAAACTGGTTTTACAAATGCAGCAAAGTATTGCATTGTTGCAACTTCTAAGCGTTGCGACCACCGAGTAATTACCATTTTACTTGGCGTTGAAACCAAGAGAAATCGCTACAATGTTGCAGTCAATTTATTCAACAATTATTACTCATCTATTGGACTGGGTAAACTTGGCGAGGATTTTGAGGAGACCGCAAGCGTAAACTAACCACACAAATTTTATCGAATGAGAATCTTAACACTTGTGCTCCTTGCACTTCCACTTAGCCTTTTTGCTCAGAAGAAAGGACAACCAACTTGGCCAGAATTAAACATCGATGCTAAGACTAACCTTATTAGCTATTCCGAAGTTCCAAAAGTTGAAGGCGCATCCGCTGCAGAATTGTACGATAAGGCTTACGGTTGGCTAAAAGGTTATTACAAGAATTACGCTGAAAAGCTGAGAAAAAGCGATAAAGACGCTGGTCTAATTGAGGTTTTTGCACGGTTCCCGATTTATGCCTACGATAAAAAAGGCGTTAAAACCGCTAGCCGCCAAGGGCTCATTCAGTACACATTAACCTTGCTTTTTAAGGATGGTAGATATAAGTACGAAATCACAAAATTGAACCTGAAAGAAAAGAGCTACCAGCCGCTTGAAAAATGGTTAGATAGAGAAGATTCAAACGCTAGAAATCATGCGTTTTATTTAACGGATATTGATGCTGAATTAAAAGATGTTGTTGCTAGCTTGAAAAAAGCAATGACAGCAACTGAGAAGGCAGAAGACGACTGGTAGTTAGATGATTCGCTTCGCGAAAGCATCTTCTCCGAACTTCATATTCTTTAAATCAGAATTAGAGATAAGCACCACACCAGGTGCTTTTTCTTTTTGGAATGAACCCAACTGACTGTCCATTTCTAGCGCAGTTGCTCCATTGAGTGTGGCAAATTTTAAAAGTGATTCCAGCTCAATTTCAGGATAAAACTGTTCAATTAGCTTTATTTCTTCCAATATTGAAAGCTGATGATTGCTTGCCAAACTATCCGTGCCAATGCAAATTTTGGAGTCGTTTTCTACCCACATCGGAATGTTTGGTAATTTGTTTTCGATGTACAGATTAGCAGATGGGCACGTACACCAGAAAACGTCTTTTCGAGAAGCATTTACCAAACGCATTTCTTCTGATTTTGTCTCCGTATTATGAATAAGAAGTACGTTTTGCTTCTTTGGTAACTGCGAAAATGAATAATCTAAGGAGCTTGAATAATCGGGGTGAAAATCAGAAAAGTCCTCACCAAACTTTTTGAACAACTCAACCAATTCTCCGCTAGCCGAAACAAACATTTCGTTTTCACTTGGCGTTTCCTGATTGTGCATACTTATCGCACCAGCAAATTTTACTTGCTGCTTTGCAATTCCGGAAAACAATTTCTCGCTAACAGAATAAGGTGCATGCGGAACGACCGTTGCTTTCAATCCCGCATTTTTATACAAACCTGCTACGCGAATGCCTTCTTTCAAAACTTCATC
>JBMYXX010000400.1:0-1943 GCA_049608805.1 Flavobacteriales bacterium
TCAGAGAATGGAAACGAAATGATGTAACGGTAATGTTTTTGAATGGCATCTTTTACTTAAAGTCGTTTTATGCATGGTTTTCGCACGAAATGCGGCCATGGCATTCAATCGTTTTATAGACCGAAAAATTGACGAGAAAAACCCGAGAACCGCCATTAGAGAAATTCCTGCGGGAATAATTAATGCTAATGCCGCGCTATGGTTTGTGATTCTCAACTCCGTAGCATTCGTCATAACCACCTATTTTATTAACACACTTTGCTTGGCATTATCGCCAGTGGCGTTGGCTGTTGTTTTAGGCTACAGCATTACCAAACGGTTTACCGCTTTGTGCCACATTATCCTAGGTTTAGGGTTGAGCCTAGCTCCTATTGGCGCTTATCTAGCCGTTGTTGGCAGGTTCGACATCCTTCCGCTTCTTTTCTCCTTTGCCGTATTGTTTTGGGTTGGAGGGTTCGATATAATTTACGCCCTGCAAGACGAAGACTTTGACCGCGAAAACGACCTCTTTTCCATTCCCGTTTGGCTAGGAAAGCCGAAAGCCCTGATGCTTTCAAATGTTCTACATCTGGCAACAGCGGGGCTTATGTTGATGGCTGGATTTATGGGGGATTTCCATTGGCTTTATTGGATAGGATTCACCCTTTTTACAGGTCTATTAGTGTATCAGCACACACTGGTAAAACCCACAGATTTGAGCAAAATAAACCTTGCTTTTTTCACAACAAACGGAGTAGCTTCTGTGCTGTTTGCAACGTTTGTCGTTGCCGATTTATACCTTTTATGAAACTGGTGACCAAGTTTCCTGGTGATGAGTTACCAGAAGCATATTATGATGCTCGGTATGTGATTTTACGCAAACCATTGGGCTCTCCAAAAGGCTCGGAACATTTACCTAAAGATATAGAGGCCGTTAATGTTTGGGCAGAAGTTGATACTGAGGTAGCATCTGTTGGAAGAGCCCACCTCTTGGAACCAAATGAAGACGGGAGTGTAATAGATGTAAAAGCCAAAAGCAAATGTCCTGCGTTTGGCCCATTGAGTAAAAATTGCGAACGTTTTGTTGATGATAACGGCACTGAAATTCCGTCTGATTTGAGACCCGCAATTCAAGTGCGAGGAATGGGTACTATTGAGAAGTTTAGGGGAAACGCTTACGCTGGAAAAGTGCTTGCTGAGTGCGAAACCCAGAGCAAAAGAATTTGGCAGGCTAAAACCGGCTGGTTGCAAGCAAGAGTTTTGGCCATTCCTTTTTATAAAAAGAACGGCTGGGTTTGTTTTGGCCCAGAATATCAAGTTCCAAATGTTGGCCCGCACAGAAGTATGTGGAAGAAATTTGAGAAATTGAACACCTAGTAATCTACAGCCATGAGACTTTTTACACTTCTGCTTACCCTATCCACACTTGGCGCTTACGCTCAAGACGCTACGATTAACCGATTTGTTTTCGAACGAAGTGCGAGCATAAATTTCAAGGCTGAAATTGAAGACTGGAACATAAACGTTCAGCATTTAGAAGCACCAGCCCCGGGCATCAGCGGTTTACGAGCAGACCTGCAACGAAAAAAATTGGAGATAATGCAGCGTTATCCTGCCAATTTAGATGCAACACCAAGAGCAGCTGCTGGTCCTGCGCCTACATTAGGCAACAACTTTGAGGGCAACAATTTTCAGGGCGTGCCCAATGATAATGACATGGCTATCTCAAACGATAGCATGATTATGTCCGTAACCAACAGCCGAATCCATTTTTATAATGCCGCTACAGAAGAGCAACTTTTAACGCGGTCTTTGGCCACCTTTTCTAACCAGCTGGGAATTAGCGGAAGTAAGTTTGACCCAAAGGTGATTTACGACCCAGGAAGCGACCGTTTCATCCTCATTTTCTTAAACGGTTTTACGTACCAAACCAGCTCTGTAATTGTTGGTTTTTCTCAAACAAA
>JBMYXX010000401.1:0-1934 GCA_049608805.1 Flavobacteriales bacterium
ATGCACGAGAGTAGCTGTATGCAACAACTCAATAAGTGTTGCTGCACGATAGGTTGTATCGTTGGTTCCTCCCAGCATTTTGGCCGTGAGAAACACAAACATGGGCCGCATTTGCTTGCCCTTACGCTTTACAATGTAATGGGTAATCTTGTCGAGGAGCGCAACTTCGCTACGCATTGAAGAACGAAATCGCCCTTCAAATTCCTCCATCTCCAGCCTAACCGGAGTCTTTATTTTATCTAATGATGACAACGTGCTGAAATTAACTAAACACTCTACGCTTCCGAAAGTTTATTGGCCAATTGTCCGCACGCGGCATCAATATCTTTTCCTCGGCTGCGCCTGATGTTTACAATCAAGTTTCGTTCCTCAAGAAAGAGTTTGAATTTGTCTGTTTTAGCGATGTCGGCCTTCTTAAATTCTCCACCATCAATTTGGTTGTACTCAATGATGTTAATCTTGGTTGGAAAGTTTTTGCAGAACAGCGCAAGCTCTTTAGCGTCTTCAACGGAGTCGTTAAAGTCTTTGAAGATGATGTATTCAAGCGTTGGACGAGTTCCTGTTTGGTCATAGAAATAGCGCATTTCTTCTGCCAGAACACCAAGGTTATTAGACTCATTAATCGGCATAATGTAGTCTCGCTTTTTCTCATTTGCCGCATGTAATGAAAGCGCCAAGTTGAACTTCACCTTATCATCTCCAAGCTTATGAATCATCTTGGCAATGCCAGCTGTAGAAACGGTAATCCGCCTAGGAGACATTCCAAGCCCTTTATCTGATGTAATTCTATCAATGCTTTCAACAACATTTTTATAATTAAGCAACGGTTCGCCCATTCCCATATAAACAATGTTGCTCAATGGAATTCCGTAATGTTCCTGAGACTGATTGGCAATGTGAACCACTTGGTCAAAAATCTCATCTGCATTGAGGTTTCTAAGTCTATCAAGTCTCCCGGTTGCACAAAATTTGCAGCTTAAACTGCATCCAATCTGAGACGAAATACAAGCTGTCATTCTGCTCTTTGTAGGAATCAAAACTCCTTCTACAAATTGCCCATCTACGGTTTTGAAAGAACTTTTAATCGTTCGGTCTTCGCTTACCTGAAGCTCGTCAACAGCTACTGCGTTAATCACAAAATTTTCCTCCAACAACTCCCTCGTTGTTTTAGAAAGATTGGTCATGTCTTCAAACGAATGTGCAGCCTTTTTCCAAAGCCATTCGCTTACTTGTTTTGCACGGAAAGCCTTCTCGCCATTCTCGGTAAAAAATGCGGTAATTTCAGCGTCAGATAACGCTCGGATGTCCTTCTTTTCGGTCATAGTGCGCAAAGATACAGGCTTAACATGCGATTCCTTTCTGCTGACATAATCTTTCCTATTTCATCGCCACCAATTCCTAATGGAATACTACAAATTGACGATGCCGGAATTATTCAAAATGTGTTTAAATCTGATGACCCAAACCGCCCAGAATCGAACTTAGTAGAACGATTTGATGGCATTCTGTGCCCAGGTTTTATCAACGCGCATTGTCATCTAGAACTGTCTCACATGAAAAACGTGGTTGCCGAAAAGACTGGCTTGCCGAGTTTTGTGATGGATATTGTCTCTAAACGGAATGAGAATGCGGAGCAGAAAACCGCGAGAATTGCTGAAGGCGATACCGAAATGTGGTCAAATGGCATTCAGGCGGTTGGTGATATCTGTAATACTGAGGATACATTAGAGACTAAACGGAATAGCAAGATTTACTATCATTCGTTTGTTGAGGTATTCTCCTTTGATTCTTCTAAAGCTGATGAAGTTTTAAAAGAAGGAATTCGCGTAGCTGGTTTGTATAAAAATGCGGGGTTGAAAGCAACGGTTGTTCCGCATGCGCCTTATTCTGTTAGCGAGAAATTGTTTTCCGGAATTGCAAAGCAGCAAGTAAAA
>JBMYXX010000402.1:0-1928 GCA_049608805.1 Flavobacteriales bacterium
ATGATTTTCCGTTTCAAGGTTTACAACGAAGACAAAACAGAGTTGAAAGCAAAAGGAGAAACGGTTCAGGTTTTTATGGATGCTGACCACGTTTTGCAATTGAATACACCAGCCTTCTTTGAAGATTGGAAACGAAAGAACGGACTGGTTTGAGCGAAGTTTACGTAGGAGCTAAATCTGTTTTGTGCCCGTTGGGTGATTCGCCTTCGCAGGTTTACGAACAAATGTTGGCTGGTGTAAGCGGCCTTAAATCGGTAGAAAAACCGTTTGGTGTTGATACAACTAGCCATGTAGGTTTGATTCCTGATAATCTGATTCCGCAAGAACACATTGATAGTACGCGGTTAGAGAACATGCTCTCGGTGTGCTACGAGCGTTCGGTTCGGAAACTGAGGTTCGATACATTCCAAGACAAGGATGGTTTAGTCATCATTTGCACTACAAAAGGCAACATTAATAAGATTAGTGAGGACAACGATCCGCGCTTGCCGCTAACGCGATTGTCTAAATTCCTTCAACAGTCATTCGACCTTGGAAACGAGCCAATGATTATTTCAAATGCCTGCATTTCTGGCATCCTCGGAATAATCACAGCCGCTCGTTTAATTCGAGACGGAAAGTATGACCATGTGATGGTTCTCGGTGGAGATATCGTCTCTGAATTCACGCTATCTGGTTTCGCTTCGCTTCATGCGTTAACCGATGGAGTTTGCAAACCATACGATAAGAATCGAACAGGAATCAATCTTGGAGAAGCGGCCGCAGGTCTTGTTATGTCGAATGATGAAACGATTTTCAAAGGAACATTTGACGAATACATTTCGGGCGCTAGCTCAAACGATGCAAATCACATTTCTGGTCCTTCTAGAACTGGCGAAGGATTACATCGTAGTATTGAACGAACCTTGAATCCAGCGGAAGTTGAGGCAAGCCAAATAGGCTACTTATCTGCTCATGGAACAGGAACTTCCTTCAACGATGAAATGGAAAGTATTGCATTCGAACGAAGCGGCCTGTCCGAAGTTCCTGTCAACAGCATGAAAGGTTATTTCGGTCACACGCTTGGTGCGGCTGGTGTAATTGAAACCATGCTTGGTTTAGAAGGAATGAAGCGAAAAGAGCTTGTGTCTTCACTAGGTTTTGATGACATGGGAGTTTCTAGACCATTGAATATCATCGGGGAAACGACAGCTCCAACATCAGAATATTTCTTGAAATCTGCTTCAGGATTTGGCGGATGTAACGCTGCCACATTATTTAAGGTGGGATGAGTTTGTTCCTAAAAACATACTGCCGTATTAAGGATAATGAAGTTCACATCAATGGCGAACTGTTTTGTCAGCACATGGATGAAGAGCCATTCCTGCGTTCGGTTTACAAGCACATTGGGTTAACGTATCCAAAGTTCTTCAAGATGGATGAGTTGTCTCGTCTTGGCTTTTTGGGAGCGGAAATGACCTTAATGCGTTCGGAATTAGAAGAATATTCTGATGATGATGTGGCTGTGGTTTTCTCGAACAAATCATCCAGTTTACAAACAGACCAGAAGTATTTTGAATCGCTACAAAGTGGAATCGCAAGTCCAGCTTTGTTCGTTTACACGCTTCCAAATATTGAAGTTGGCGAGGTTTGTATCAAACACAAACTCTATGGCGAAAACAACTTTCTAATCACAGAGCGATTTGATGCTGAGCAGTTGCTAAATCAGTGCAGTTCGCTGTTTACCGATAATGCCGCCAAGGCGGTTTTGATTGCTTGGACGGAAGTTGACGGTGATAGTCATGACGGCTTCTTTGCTTTCGTCACTTCGGCAGGAATGAAAGAGGTCACACCCGAAAGTCTAACCGATTTATACTTGAACAGATAGTGGAAATCGCGATAACAGGCATCGGGGCAATTTCAGCCATTGGCAATAATGTCGATGAAAA
>JBMYXX010000403.1:0-1920 GCA_049608805.1 Flavobacteriales bacterium
AAGACCGATTTATCGTTAGAAAGAAGATTGCCAAAGACCTTGATGCTTCTGGAAACCTAGTGAAGGTTGACGAATACATGAACAAGGTTGGTTACTCTGAGAGAACCAATGCTGTGATTGAACCACGTCTTTCTGAGCAGTGGTTTGTCAGCATGAAGAAGTTGGCCGAGCCAGCTTTGGCACATGTTGTAGATGGAAACGTTCAGTTTCACCCGCCAAAGTTTGTAAACACGTACAAGCATTGGATGGAGAATGTGCGCGATTGGTGCATTAGTCGCCAGTTATGGTGGGGACAGCGAATTCCTGTTTTCTATGCTCCAAATGGAGAATATGTTGTTGCGAAAACGGCTGAAAGCGCAGTTGAGAAATTCTCTGACAAAGGCGAAAGCTATTCTGTTTCGGATTTGAGACAAGAGGAAGATGTGGTTGATACATGGTTCTCATCCTGGTTGTGGCCAATCTCAGTTTTCAATGGTTTTAAAGACCCTGAGAACGCAGACATCAAGTATTACTACCCAACCAATGACCTTGTAACTGCTCCAGAAATTCTATTCTTCTGGGTTGCTAGAATGATTATGGCTGGAGAAGAATACCGAGGAGAAATTCCGTTCAAAAACGTATATCTGACTGGAATTGTCCGCGACCAGAAGCGTAGAAAAATGAGCAAGTCATTGGGTAACTCACCTGACCCGATTGAGCTTATTGAAAAGTATGGAGCTGATGGAGTTCGGGTTGGAATGTTGCTTTCATCACCCGCTGGAAACGACCTTCTTTTTGACGAAGCCCTTTGCTTGCAAGGAAGAAACTTCACTAATAAAATCTGGAACTCTTTCCGATTGATAAAAGGTTGGGAGATTGATGAAAGCATTCCACAACCAGCGGAAGCGAAAATCGCTATCGATTGGTTCAATTCTCGTTTCAGCAAAGAGCTTGAAGTGTTGAATGACCATTATTCTAAGTTCAGATTGAGCGATGCGTTAATGACCACTTACAAGTTGGTTTGGGACGATTTCTGTTCATGGTATTTAGAGATGGTTAAGCCAGCTTACCAAAAACCAATTGATAGAGCTACGCTTGATTCGACCGTTAAAATTTTGGAGAAATTGCTGAAGGTTCTTCATCCGTTTACGCCATTCATTACCGAAGAAATTTGGGATAACATGGGCGAGCGAACTGCTGAAGACAGAATGATTGTTGCGCCTTGGCCAGCTGCTGAAACCGTAAACGACAAACTCCTTTCTGGCTTCGAATCTGCTGAAAAGGCGATTATGGAAATCAGAAGAATCCGTAACGAAAAGCAGATTCCTCCAAAGGAGAAATTGAATCTACTTATCAAAGGAAACTGGAATACGGAGTTCAATCCTGTAATTCAGAAACTTGCCAACTTGGATAGCATTGAATCGGCTACTGAAGCACCTGCTTCTGCGGCTGGATTTGTTGTTAAAGGAGTTGAGTTCTTCGTGCCTTTAGAAGGCTTAGTTGACGCTGGCGAAGAGAAAGAAAAGCTTGAAAAGGAACTCGAATACACCAAAGGATTTTTGAATTCAGTTTCTAAGAAATTGAGTAACGAACGATTCGTTTCTGGTGCTCCAGAAAAAGTTGTTCAAGCAGAAAAGAACAAGCAAGCTGACGCTGAAGCCAAGATTAAAGCGTTGGAAGAGCAATTGGCTGGGATGGCTTAAACGTAACCTCTCACTTTATAGCTGAGGAAGCCAATCCATTCGTGGATTAGTCCGCGCCATTTAGAGAAATTATCAAGCGATGGAACAAGTAGATAATCCAACTGCCAGCGCCTGTTTCCAACGCCTTTCATTGCTGGATAAACCTGTACAGAGACACCCTGTTTTTCAAAACAAGCTTGTGCTCGTCTAATGTGTGCAGAAGAGGTTATCAATAGAAATCTCTTCTCACCAGTTTTAG
>JBMYXX010000404.1:0-1914 GCA_049608805.1 Flavobacteriales bacterium
CAGCAAGAATGGACGTGCTTGAAATGCGCATTTTCTACAAAGAAAGTAAGCTGAGGCTATGTGATAAGGGCAAGGGAATTTGGGAAACCAGCTTAGTGGAAGCGTCCATGCCAATTGCTCAGCCTATGGCTTTAAATGATGAAGTTTATTGCTCTAGAGATACCGTTCAATTTGACTGCTATTCAATACTCGACCACAACGGAGCAAGCTGGGCTTGGAGTTTTGATCCGCAGCCAAATCACGTAAGTAGTACGAGTGTTAGAAACCCGAAAGTTGTGCTGGGTACAGATGGAGAATTTACGGCAACACTAACCGTAATGGATGGTAATGGAAATTCATCATCCAACGAAATTACTGTTGAGGTAAACAGCAATTGTAATGTTGATACGGTTCCCGGAATGGCAATGGAATGCTTTGGCTCAGGTTCCGATTACGCCAGTACACCAGACTTCGGATTAACCACAAACAACTTCACCATTTCTGCATGGGTAAAGCCAGATGGTGTACAGCCAGATTATACTGGTATTGTAATGAATAATGGTACTTCTGGAGGAATCAATTTCCGACCAGGAAATATGTTGGCTTATCATTGGCCAGGCGGACAATGGTGGTGGGATAGCGGTCTTGTAGTGCCAGATGGAGAATGGAGCTATGTGGCTCTTGTTGTTACGCCAAATGACGCTACGGTTTATCTGAATGGCGTAGGAGTTACACAGTCTATATCGCTTGACCCGTTAGATGTTACAAGCATGTTTATGGGCAGTTACCAAGGTTGGGGAAGCAGAAACTACACTGGGCAAATTGATGAAGTTAAGATTTGGAAGCGTTCGCTGTCTCAGGATGAGATTAGAGAATTGCGCCATATCACTTTAACGCAAAACATGATTGATGCTGATGATGATTTATTGGCATACTATCAGTTTAATGAAAGTGTAGGTGGGGTTTTAGATAGAAAAGGAATAAACCACGCTTCATTAACGGGCGGAGCAATTAGAGAAACATCTGATGGGCCTTTTGGTAGAGGAGATGTTGATAGAATTTCGATTGCTTCTTCTGGCGCGCATAATTTTACAAACTGTGAGTCTAGTATTGAATTTGATGGAAGTACCACGTTGCCAAATGGCGAAGTTGTGCTGAGCAGACTACACGTACTACCTAATGAATTACCAAATAACGCTGTGAATTTTGGCGGATACTTTATTCTGAACAACTACGGAACGAATAGCGACTTTGATGCAACATCAACAACCTTTAAGCCGAACGGTTTCTCTGCTCCTTCCTCAGGAGTGGTTGTTCCTCTTTATTTTAGGGGACAAAACGAGCATTTGAATGATTGGAGTATGGACTGTAATGCTAATTCCGTAAGTGTAAATGGATTAGAATATGGCTCTGGATGTGTGCTTGAAGGGCTTCAGTTCTTCCCACTAACGGATTCATTCGTGTCGGTTGAAGAGTTGGTTCAAGAACTGCCAATTGCAGTTTATCCAAACCCAGTAATTAGCAATGGTGTTGTTCAAGTTGAGAATAAATCTGATGCTGAAGTGAGGTTTTCAATCTACAACGCAAGTGGAAAACTGATTCGCTCGGAGAATATTCGTGCTAACGAAACATTTGAGTTCGTACCAAAGACGGCAGGCGGGGTTTATACCTACTCGATTCAAGGAGCAGAATACATCCGTAATGGAAGACTAGTAGTCGTAAACTAAACGCTTCCGAACAATATTCGGCACTTTGGGTTCGTCTTACAAACGGTAGCGGTAACGTCAAATAGACATTACATGTTATTGTAAATTTGCAGCAATGCGTTTAAAGACACTCCTTCTGTCAGTATTCTTATTCTTCGGCTTTGCTGGAGTAAAAATTCTTGTTGCACAAGAGGGAGGTGGGGCTCAATCGTTACCAGCAGTTCCAAAA
>JBMYXX010000405.1:0-1908 GCA_049608805.1 Flavobacteriales bacterium
AAGGAATTCTACGCCAAACACATTTGTAAAATTTATCCTTTTCCAGAACCAGTTGCACGAAGTTTCGGCCATTTTAACGGACCCGTTTACAGCTACATGCAAGGCCCAAGCGAGTTCGTTCCTGGCGGCATTTTAAAAGATTGGAGCGTTTGGGATAGACTTCACGAAATCGAAACTCCAACGCTTATGGTTGGTGCAGAGTACGACTCCATGAACCCCGATGAAATGAAAGAAATGGCAACCCTTGTTCAGAATGGAGAGTCTTTGCATTGTCCGAACGGAAGCCACCTTGCTTTATGGGATGACCAAGAGGTTTTTATGGAGGGTGTTATTACTTTCATCCACTCAATATTTGAAGAAACAGAATCATGAAAAACAGAATCCTGGTATTTATTATGCTGTTTTCGCTAACGGCTACAGCGCAATTCGGAACGCTTGATGGCGATTTTGATGCCGATGGTATAAAGGAGATTGTCCTGGCTGATTGGTCGAGGGCATACGATGTGGCGGTGCAACCTGATGGAAAAATAGTGGTTTGCGGAACGACAAGTACTGGAAGTGACCTAGCGTTTTACTTATCTAGGCTTCAGCCTGACGGTTCATTTGATTTAGGTTTTGGCCAGAGTGGAACCTATGTTGTTGACCTTACTCAGTCATTAGACTACTTGTACGCGGTTGAGATTCTGGCGGATGGTAAGATATTGGCAGCCGGAACTAGTGGTAACCAGGTGGCGGTTGTTAAAAGCCTAGCGGATGGTAGTTATGATGCTACGTTTGGCTCTAACGGAAATGCCATTCTGTTTCCAGGGCACAGCCCAGCAGAAATGCGAGATTTAAAGGTTCTTCCTGACGGGAAAATTCTAGTATCAGGTTTGGTTTGGGAAGGGTCTGATTACAATTTCGCATTGATGAGACTAAACGCAGATGGCTCTGCTGATGTTAGCTTTAGTTTTGATGGCGTTGTAACAACAAATATTTCAGACAGCGATGCAGCTTTTGCAATGCAGGTTCATGATAATGGCAAAATTACCCTTGCGGGAAATGATGGCGACAGTAGGGCGGTTTTGGTGCAATACAATGCCGATGGTACCCTGAACAATGCCTTTGGAACTGGAGGAAAAGTTACTCTCTATCCTGGTGGAAACTTAGCCTCTTTTGAGGGACTAGCGATTGATTCAAACGGTAAACTGGTGGCTGTTGGTTATGCTACTGATGGAGTTAATCCGGATGACTTACTTGTTGCTAGGATAAACGAAGATGGGTCGTTAGACAACACATTTTCTACCGATGGCTACGCAATTACAAATCTGTTAGGCGTGGCCTCAGACGAGCTGGTTGATGTAGTCATTCAGGAAGATGGAAAAATATTAGCCTGTGGTAATTCGTATAACTTCCAGCAGGAGATAGCTCTTGCTAGGTACAACCCAGATGGGACACTAGACAATAGCTTTGGCACTGGAGGGGCAGTGACAACCTCGCTGTCTAATTGGGCAGAGGCGTATAGTATAGCGTTACAAGCAGATGGCAAAGCGGTGGTTTGCGGAACTAAAGGTGACCCACCAAACTCAATTGTAGCTCGGTACATAACAGGCACCAACATCGGCATTGGCGAAGTAGATGCCTACATCGGTTCAACGTTGGTTTATCCAAATCCAATATCTGAAAACTCGGTTACCGTTGAATATGAGTTGAAGTCGGACGAAACGGTTTCTATTGAGCTTTACGATTTAGCTGGAAAGCAGATAACCACGCTTCAAGCTTCAACCAAAGAGAAAGTGGGTTCTTACCAGAAAACGCTTTCATTACCAACCCTTTCAGCAGGAAACTACTTACTGAAACTGAGTGCAGCTAAAGGCGCGGTTTCGGTTCAACTTACGGTTTCAGAATAAACTTACTTTACCCCAACAA
>JBMYXX010000406.1:0-1896 GCA_049608805.1 Flavobacteriales bacterium
GGCGTTATCAACTCTTCCTACTGGCGGCCAGATTTTAGCCTCAGCTACATACGGTAATGGGAAAGCAGCTTTCTCCCTAGAATAACTGTGATTCCAACTGTCTGAAACAACCATTTTTGAAGTATGCGGAGAATTTAGAAGCACATTATCTTCCTTATCTGCTGCGCCAGATTCAATCTCTTCAATCTCCTTTCTAATGGTAATCATGGTTTCAACAAAACGGTCTAATTCTGCTTTAGATTCACTTTCTGTTGGTTCAACCATCAGCGTACCCGCTACAGGGAAAGAAACTGTCGGTGCATGGTAACCAAAGTCCATTAATCGCTTTGCGATATCTGCAACCTCTACCCCAGCTGATTTCTTGAAATCACGACAATCTAAAATCATCTCGTGAGCTACGGTTCCGTGCTTTCCAGAATACAAAATCGGGAACGAATCCGACAATTTGGCCTTCATATAATTGGCATTTAGAATAGCATATTCTGTGCTTTTTCTAACGCCATCAACTCCCAACATTTTAATGTAGCCGTAGGAAATAAGAAGAATAAGCGAGCTTCCCCAAGGTGCGGCAGAAACCGCAGAAATTGGTTGCGCACCGCCCATCGGAACAACGGCATGCCCTGGCAAGAACGGTGCTAGGTGTTTTGCCACGCCAATTGGCCCCATTCCAGGACCTCCACCTCCATGTGGAATGGCAAACGTTTTATGCAAGTTTAGGTGGCAGACATCGGCACCAATCATTCCCGGATTGGTTAATCCAACCTGTGCATTCATATTAGCGCCATCCATATAAACTTGGCCGCCATTATCATGAATAATCTGGGTCACCTCTTGAATAGACTCTTCAAAAACTCCGTGTGTTGATGGATACGTAACCATCAAACAAGAAAGTGTTTCCGCATATTCTTCGGCTTTGGCTCTCAAATCGGCAACATCAATGTTTCCGCTTTCATCGCACTTAGTAACCACCACTTTCATTCCGGCCATTACAGCACTTGCAGGGTTTGTTCCGTGTGCCGATGAAGGGATAAGCGCCACATTTCTGTGCTCATCTCCCTTACTTTTGTGGTATTGGTCAATCACCATCAAACCAGCATATTCTCCTTGCGCTCCAGAATTAGGCTGAAAAGAAATTGCCTCAAAACCAGTTATCTCGCAAAGTGCTTTTTCTAACTCATTGAATACAATTTGATAGCCTTTGGTTTGATACAATGGAACAAACGGATGAATGTTTGCAAACTCCGCCATGCTAATTGGATACAACTCGCTGGCTGCATTCAATTTCATGGTACAAGAACCAAGAGAAATCATGGAATGAACAAGAGAAATATCCTTGTTTTCTAATCGTTTGATGTAACGCATCATCTCGGTTTCTGAGTGATACGAGTTAAAAACTGGGTGCGTTAAAACCTCATCAGCACGAAGTAAATCTTTACTCAAAACACTAGTTTCTTGGTGCAGCTCCTCCATTTTCACAAACGTTGGATCCTTCTCGGCTGCCAATGCAAACACCTCAAGCACCTTCTGCATATCGCCAATATTGGTGCTTTCGTCCATGCTCAAACCAATTGCTCGGTTTTCTATGTATCGGAAATTGATGCCTTCTTTTTCGGCAATTTCTTTGATTTCCGTAACGGTAACGCCCGTTGGCGGAACAACCTTAATTGTATCGAAATACGCTTTTGAGACAACCTCATATCCAAGCGATTCTAGCTTAGACGCAATCACAACCGTTCTTCTGTGAATGTTGGTAGCAATGTCTTTCAGCCCTTTTGGGCCGTGATAAACCGCGTACATACTTGCCATTATGGCCAGTAAAGCTTGCGCAGTACAAATGTTTGAAGTTGCTCTATCTCTCTTAATGTGCTGCTCTCTGGTTTGCAGCGCCATTCTTAA
>JBMYXX010000407.1:0-1880 GCA_049608805.1 Flavobacteriales bacterium
GATGTCGCTCCAAGCCGTATCAAACGGAACACCAGGAACAATAATGGCATCAAACGGCATGTGAGGCTCAGCCTTTATAAATGCTTTTCTGGTACTGCCACAAGAAGCAATGCTTACCACGGCAAGCAGTACCAAATGAAATGCTAGAAATTTGAGGAGGAAGTTTTTCATAGAATTCTAAACTGAATTTACACTGAATTGTTTTGTTGCAAAGGGCGGGGGTCTAGGCGTCACAGTCGGCACGTAGCTCCCTTCTTCCTAAACCCCACATCCTTTGACTTCAGCTTTTCCTGCGCTTAATCATGTTCACATTCCATCCTAATCCGAATGAAATTCTGAATTCATCTAGCGCATAATTTGTTCCCCATTCTGTTGGGTGTTTAGCATGCACGTATTTTACGTTTGCCATAAAGTGAATGTATCTCCATACGTAAAAGTTAAATCCTGTGGCTACCGAAATTGCTGGAGAAGCTTTCATTACCGATTCTGAGTAGGCAACATCTATTTCCGGTGTGGAAGCAATTGGATTTCGTGCCTGCACTAAACTCACTCCAGGGTGTAGTCCGATGTAAGGGTCAAATCGCTTAACAGGAAAGTGATACTGAGCTCCAAAGAAAAGGCTATGGTTATGCTTCAAATATCCATCTCCAACCGTACCAATGAAGTAGGAGACGTCTCCTTTTAGCGTCACCTTGTCTTGCAGGAAATATTCCATGTCTCCCTGCAAGTAGAGGTTTGTGTTTCCGTCTGCAATTGTCCATCCCGGAGAAATGGTCATTTGAGCTCTGACTAGTCCTTTACGGATTATGTCTTCACCATTTAGTTCTGGTCTATTTTTTTTCTGTCCGATGGCAGGTTGGAAAGACATGAAAACTACTAGAACCGTCATTGCGAGCGTAGCGCGGCAATCTTTTAGTAATAAGAGATTACTTCGGCCAATAAGGCCTCGTAATGACGTGGTTTCTGGGGAGGGGTTTGATCTTACCATAGGTCTGCGATTTTATAGTTAATACCAAGGGTGAATAATAAGTGACCTTCTAGGCTTAATCCGCCATGGTCGTGAATTGCAAAAACGCCTTCAGTTTCATGTGCTTCTACATGCCCGCCTAAATGAAACATGTATTGGGCTACAAACGTGAGGTCGAAACGCTCCGTAATGTTGAAGTGATTTCCGGCACCGCATTGAATGGCCGAACTCCATCTTTCTGCGTTATTATCTGGATTAATGTTTTCGGCTACCCGTGTATAATCGAAGCAATGTCCCATCACCAAATATGGTTTCATAAACTTCTTAAAGGTTTTATCCTTCAGCGGATAGTACATCACAGACCATCCAACATGTGCATCTTGTCTGTTACCCGATTTTCCAATTTTGGAAGTGAGGTAGTCGGCAAAGAACTCCATGTTAATGCGGTCGTGCACTTGTAGTCTAAACTGACCTCCAGCGCCAACGCTGGTGCCTTGCCAAGAGCCATGGTTAAAGGTGCTTACCGTGGTTCTCATTCCGAGTGAGAACAGACCACCGTGGTGGTTTTTGAGTTTTAACTGGTCTTGCGATAAGGCGACAAACGGTAACATCGCCAGCAAGAAAATTCCACTTTTTCGTATCATGAGGTGAGGTGTTGGTTCGCTATTAAAACCAGCCCTCGAACGGATAAATTGTACTTGTTAACGAATGTTAAAGCTTTTGCAACACGGCAGGAATGCCGATGTTGAAATCAACAATCATTTATCCAATGAATTAATTCTGACATCGCCAAAAAAGACATTGAAGTTCTCGGTGGTTGCAATAGCTCAGGTTCTCTAGGCTTAGAAGCTCAACAAGGAATTATACCTTCGCCAACCGAATGAAAAAACGTTGGTTTCGTGGTTTTTTGCTG
>JBMYXX010000408.1:0-1878 GCA_049608805.1 Flavobacteriales bacterium
TTTTTTTCGTTAAATTGGAGAAACCATCTCCTCCAATCCATGAAAAAGTTTCTTGCTGTTGTTGCTGGTCTCGTTGTTGCTTTTGTGCTTATGACAGCCGGTACGCTGGTGGTTGCCAAGTATTTCGGAAACCTTGATGTTTTCAAGCCATCGCTTGATGGTGCTAAGGAGCTAATCCGCAGCTTTTCCAATGTCGGACTCATCCTGCTTATTGTTGCTCATGCCATTGGCTCTCTTGGTGGCGGAGTTACGGTTGGTAGAATTCTCAGGGAAGACACAATGAATGTTGGCCTGACGCTTGGCGCGATTATGACAATTCTTGGATTGGTAAATATGGTGCTTATTCCAACCTACCCAGAGTGGTTCTATTTAGATTTCATTGTATTCATTCCCTTGTCTATGTTTGGTGCCAATTACACCTCCAAACTTTAGCCCGATTGAAACATACCGAGAATCTAGTTGTCGGCCTTGGAATTGCCGGACTGAATCTATGCCATCGACTAGAAAAAGCTGGAAAGTCATTTCTTGTAATTGATAATTGCCCAAGCAATTCTGCATCGTTAATTGCAGGAGGAATTTACAACCCTATTGTACTCAAACGCAAGATTAAAAGCTGGAAGGTTGATGAGCTTTTTCCGCAACTGGTAGAAACATATTCCGAGCTAGAACTTAAACTAGAAGGTTCGTTCCTGCAGCACAACTTTCCTATTCTAAAACCGATTAGCTCCGCTGATGAGATGAATGAATGGAAAGACTCGGTAGAGAATAAACGACTCGAAACCTATGTCGAATCTGTTCAGGAAAATTCGCCTATTGGACCATTTCAATCAAATGTTATCGGAAGTGTTACAATAAATAACTCGGGGTTTGTACGCATTGGAAAACTCCTTCTTTCCTATCGGAAATACCTCAAAGAAAAAGGGTTGTTGATTGTAGAACCGTTCGACCATTCAGCACTTCAAGCAGAACGCGAGACCGTTTCTTATCAAGATATTTCTGCAGACAGAATCATCTTTTCAGAAGGTCGGTTTATCTCTGAAAACCCATACTTCAATTGGCTTCCGTTCCGACCAACAAAAGGGCAAATGCTAACGGTACGTGTTCCTGATGATTTAACTCCCGATAAAATCTACAACCAGCAGTTTCTACTGTTTCCTACAGAAGAGAAAAACATCTTCCGGCTTGGAGCAACTTACGAGTGGAATAATTTGGATGAAAAGCCAACGCAAGAAGCCACAAACGAACTTATTGAGCGCGCCAAACGGGCGCTAGATATCGAACTTGAAGTCTTAGATGCACAAGCTGCTGTTCGTCCAAATGTGGCCGATAGAAGGCCTGTAATAGGGCAACACCCAGAGATAGAAAACATGTTTCTCTTTAATGGAATGGGCTCAAAAGGCGTAATGCTAGCACCAACTTTTGTAAAAGAGTTGGTTGATTTGATTTATACCAGAAAGCCCGTAAATCCCGAAGCAGATTTAAATCGTTTTTCCAAACGTTACAGGAAATCTTTGATGTCAAGCTGATTGGCGATTTGAGCCTTCAGTTTCTCTTTTACCTCTTCTTCATCAATCTGTTCTCCCAATTCGGCTTGCATTGAGGTAACCGCCTTATCGTCTATCCCGCAGGGGATAATGTGCTTGTAATACTCAAGATCTGTATTAACGTTTAGAGCAAAGCCGTGCATCGTTACCCAGCGGCTAGTATGCATTCCGAAGGCGCAGATTTTACGTGCCTTTTCTGGATTTTCCCAATCAATCCAAACGCCTGTAAAGCCTTTAGGTCCGCGGCCTGCTTCAATTCCATATTCCGAAAGCGTTGCAATGATTGCATCTTCCAGCTTATCAATAAACTTGTGAATGTCGTGGAAGAAGAAGT
>JBMYXX010000409.1:0-1874 GCA_049608805.1 Flavobacteriales bacterium
TGGAACGTAAGGAGCTAATTCAAAAGGTGAAATCGCCTATTGATACACGTAGCTACGTTATTGCGTTAACATCAAAAGGGAAGCAGTTGGCGGCTGTTACTTCCAGTTTTTCTCAGCCTATTCAGCAACCTATTGAGCAACTCAGCGCAGGTCAAAAAGAAGAGTTACTTGCCAGTTTAGTGAAGGTGATAAGTCAACTAAATGGTGCTGGCGTTATTAATGTACAGCGCATGTGTTTTAATTGCGCTCATTATCGACCACAACAAGATGGTCATGCGCATTTTTGCAATCTTCTGAACACGCCCCTGGAGCCATCTCAACTTAGGGTGGATTGCAAGGAGCATCAACCTGCTTAAATCGCGTTCTGTTCTCGATATGATATAAGTCATAATCTTAATTCGGACAAAATCATCCTTTATTAATGTTTCGTGTTTAATTTTGGTTTCAGAATCGAAAAAAACATAAACACATATAGCATGGAAGCATTAGCAGAACAGACAATTGGCGAAATGGTGGCCGACAACTACCGAACTGCGCCTGTATTCAAAAAGTACGGCATCGATTTTTGCTGTAAGGGCGGCAGAACGTTAGAAGATGCGTGCGCATCGAAGGGAATTGACCCACAGCCTTTGATTGCTGATCTGGAGGCGGCTACCAAAGTAACTGACGACAGCGCGGTGGATTACACCACTTGGAAATTGGACAGATTGGCCAACCATATTGAAGACACACATCACACGTATGTGGAAGCGGCTATTGAGCAGATAAAACCGTTTTTGGACAAGGTGGCAAAGGTGCACGGAGATGGTCATCCGTACTTGATTGAAATCCGAAATATGTTCTTTGAAGCCGCTGGAAATTTGGCGCAACACATGAAGAAGGAGGAGTTGATTCTTTTCCCATTCATTAAGAAAATGCAGCTAGCAAAAGATGCTGGCGAATCAATGCCAAAACCGCAATTTGGAACGGTAGGAAATCCTATTGCCATGATGAAGGCTGAGCATGAGGACGAAGGAGAGCGCTTTGAAGCAATGAGCGAGTTAAGCGATGGTTTTAACCCGCCAGAATATGCGTGTAACACATGGCGCGTATCGTACAGTTTGCTTAAAGAATTTCAGGACGATTTGCACAAACACATTCACTTAGAGAACAATATTTTGTTCCCGAAAGCTTTGGAAATGGAAGCATCTTCTCAAACTACATGATTATTGGTTGATACGTGATAGATAAGTGAGATGATGGATGAAGAACGGCCCTTTTTGGGTCGTTTTTCGTTTATTGGAAAAATCAATGGAACGGATAGAAACGAACAGCAAATTCCTACAGTGGAAATGGATAATTGTGGCGTTTGCCAATTTTGCAATTGCCGCGTTAATGGGGCTTTTGCTTCGCTCCTCAGCGATCATTGATTTGCCGTGGCTCAACTTCCGCCACATGACGCATGCCCACAGTCATGCCGCTATGATGGGCTGGCTGTACACGGTCATATTTGCGCTGTTCATGCACTTTTTTCTTTCTGATAAAGAACAGAAAAAGAAGAAGTACCAACGCGTGTATGTCGCATTACAAATAGCCGTTATTGGCATGATGTGCAGTTTTCCTTTTCAGGGATATGCTGCCATTTCCATCTCATTTTCAGCCTTGCACCTGTTCGGTAGCTACACATTTCTAACCTTCATTTGGAGAAATGCTAAATCGGAAAACAGCCAGGCAATTGTCTTGCTGAAAACGGCCATAGTGCTAATGATGTTTTCCACGCTTGGCGTGTATGCACTCGGTCCAGTCACCGCCAAAATTGGGCGACTAACCGATGCTTACAATCTCTGCATCCAATTCTTCCTTCACTTTCAGTTTCAGGGATGGTTTGTGTTTGC
>JBMYXX010000410.1:0-1873 GCA_049608805.1 Flavobacteriales bacterium
AGTACACCACAAGAAGTTGCTCTTACAGACGCAAGAAAAGGAGTGGCAATGTTTCGTTTAGATAGCATTAATGTTCCTGTACTTGGATTGATAGAAAACATGGCATGGTTTACGCCAGAAGAGCTTCCAGAAAACAAGTACTACATTTTTGGAAAGGACGGAGTAAAAGGATTAGCTGAACAAATTAAGGTGCCGCTTTTAGGGCAGATTCCTTTGGTTCAATCGATAAGAGAAGCTGGCGATGTTGGAAGACCAGCTCTGCTTCAAGATGCTACGCCAATTGCTGAAACATTTAAGGAATTGGCATCTGCGGTAAACAAAGAAGTTGAGGCAAGAAACAGTTCTATGCAGCCAACAAAAAAGGTAGAAATTACAACTCGCTAAATCGCAATTATGCACAGCAAACTAAAAGTTAAAGTAGAAGACGCACTGCAAACCATGCGTCCATTTCTTGAAGCTGATGGCGGAGACATGGAATTGGTTGACATTACCGATGAAATGGTTGTTCAAGTTCGGCTTTTAGGTTCTTGCAAAACCTGTGGAATGAGCGAAATGACCTTAAAGGCAGGAATTGAGGAAGCCGTAAAAAGGTCGGTTCCAGAAATTGTTGCTGTAGAAGCCGTAAATACCTAAGCAAAATCACCTAGGTCAATCGCAACTCAGTAACTACCTTTGCCGACCTCAAAATAAAGCATGTCTGCTACACTCGAAACAACTAACGAAATAACCATCCTTTTTGCTGGCGATTCTGGAGATGGAATTCAGCTTACAGGAACACAATTCACAGATACCAACGCGCTTTTCGGTAACGATTTAAGCACGTTTCCAAATTTCCCTGCGGAGATTAGAGCCCCACAAGGAACCTTGGCTGGTGTGTCTGGTTTTCAACTTCACTTCGGAAGCATAGAAATTTTCACCCCAGGTGATGAATGCGATGCGCTGGTAGTGATGAATGCGGCTGCTTTAAAAGCCAACATCAACAGCCTAAAAAAGGGCGGAATTATCATTGCCAACACAGATGGTTTTGATGCCAAAAATCTTCGTTTAGCAAAAGTTGAAAGTGGTGTTAGTCCGCTTGAAGATGGCTCTTTAGAAAACTACAAAGTTTACCCAATTGAGGTAACCAAACTAACCAAGGAATGCTTGAAAGACAGCGGACTTGGAACCAAAGACATAGACAGAACCAAGAACATGTTTGTACTTGGCTACGTTCTTTGGATGTTTGACAGAACGCTTGAACCAACACTGAAATACCTAGCAGATAAGTTCAAGAAAAAACCAGAAATAGTTGATGCCAACAGCAAGGTATTACGCGCTGGTTACAACTTTGGAGACACAACAGAAACCCCAACAACTCGGTTTAGTGTTGACAAGGCTGAAATGCCAAAAGGCACCTACCGAAACATTATGGGAAACCAAGCTGCAGCCATGGGTTTGGTGGCAGCTACACAACGCTCTGGACTGGAGCTTTTTTATGGTTCTTACCCAATTACACCAGCTTCAGACATTTTACACGAGTTAGCCAAGCACAAAAACTTTGGCGTGAAAACTTTTCAGGCTGAAGATGAGATAGCCGCTATTGCTTCGGCAATTGGTGCTTCTTTTGGTGGTGCCTTGGGTATTACTGCTTCTAGCGGACCTGGCATTGCCCTAAAAGGTGAAGCTATTGGTTTGGCTCTGATGCTTGAATTGCCGCTAGTTATTGTAAATGTTCAGCGTGGCGGACCATCAACAGGTCTTCCCACCAAAACGGAACAAGCCGATTTAATGCAAGCTGTTTATGGCCGAAATGGTGAAGCGCCCGTTGCCATTGTAGCGCCAGCAACACCAGCAGATTGCTTTAACATGGCTTTTGAATCTTGCCGTTTGGCTG
>JBMYXX010000411.1:0-1857 GCA_049608805.1 Flavobacteriales bacterium
GCAAGGCTAATTCGCCAATACATTAAAGATGTAAGCGGTAAGTGCACTAAAATTCAGGCTGAAATAAAAGACACCGTTGAGCTAGAAGATGCTCAGAAACTGGTTGACTTTTGCCTTCTTGAAGCACATTTGAAAACCTGTTTAGAGCGCAAAGAAATGATTGATGCTGAGGTTGTCGAAACCCGCAATCAGCTTTACAACCTAAGAACGGATTTGATTGAAAAAGTCGCTGAAAAAGACAGCGTAAATCGCTTTATTGAATCTGAGTTTCAGTACGTAGAAAGTTTGGATGAAGGCGTAGAAAGGGTGGTGGCAGAATTAAATGGATGCTTTGAAACCTACACTGAACTAAAATCCGATATTGATCGTTTACTGATTGCTTTGCCAGCTAAGGCCGCAGAATGATTCAAAGACTGAGCATATTACTATTGGTTTTCCTACTTCCGTTGGCCGTTTTGGGGCAAACGGATACAGACGAACAATTGGCCGCTCAGTATTTTAAAAATGGCGAATACGATAAAGCCGAAGTCTATTACAAGAAGCTTTACAAACGTTACAATGATGAGTTCTTCTATCAGTACTACATCGATTGTTTGCTAAAGCTTGAGAGCTTTTCCGAAGCAGAAAAGACCGTTTCAAAACGCATCAAAAAGGAAGATAATCCTGTGTTGTATGTGCATTTAGGATATGTTCAAAAGACGGCTGGTGATGATAAAAAGTCGGTTCAATCGTATTCCAAGGCCATTTCGGAATTACCGCCTGTGCAACGGCAGATAGAAGCATTAGCAAACGCGTTTACAGATAAAGGCGAATTGGAATTTGTGATTCGTACTTACGAGAAAGGGAGAAAACTCCTTAACGGATTGTACAACTATCATTTTGAGCTAGCAAAAGTCCACAACCAGCGAGGAGATTTTGATCAAGCTTTAGAGGAATACTTAGACGCACTTAACGAGAACGAAGCTCAAATTGTAAAGGTGAAAACTGATTTGTTGGATGTGTTTGCGGCAGACCAATCTGGTCAAAAGACAGAATACTTCGAAGAAGCTCTAATCGGAAGAATTCAGCGGAGCGGCTCAAAAGACATTTATCCTGAATTACTGATTTGGCATTTCGAACAGCAAAAGGAGTTCAAAAAAGCCTTTACTCAAGCCAAAGCACTCGATAGACGAAATCGAGAAGATGGTGCTAGAATCGTTCAATTTGGACATATCTGCAATGCAAATGAGGCGTACGACTTGGCTATTGAAGCCTATCAATTCGTCATTAAAAAAGGGAGAAACAATTACTATTACCTAAGCTGTAAGCGCGATTTGGTTAATACGCTTTACCAGAAAGCTGTTGCAGGTGGAGAGTACAGCAATGAAGAATTATTGGAGCTAGAAAAGACGTTTTTAGCCACGTTAGACGAGTTTGGTAGAAACGGAAACGTAGCTCAAATGATGATGAATTTGGCTGAGCTGTACACGTTTTACATTCACGATACACAGAAAGGGGTTGACCTGCTGTATGAGGTTTTGGAGTTGCCGGGAATTCAGAAGAAGGATTTGGCCATGGCTAAAATCCAATTGGCAGACGCGCTTCTTTTTACTGGCGAGATATGGGAAACCACATTGCTCTATTCTCAAGCAGAAAAAATGTTTAAGACCGATGATATTGGTAGAACGGCAAAGCTCAAGAATGCAAAACTGGCTTATTACACTGGGCAATTTGATTGGGCGCAGGCTCAACTGAATGTGCTGAAGGCCGCCACCAGCGATTTTATCGCAAACGATGCACTATATCTAGCCATGCTGATTGGCGATAATTCCTTCATGGATTCCACTTATTCGGCACTAGGAATTTTTGCAAGAGCAG
>JBMYXX010000412.1:0-1856 GCA_049608805.1 Flavobacteriales bacterium
GCACGGATACGGAGTACACTCATCAAAAGCCATAATAATATCTGCACCGATTGACTGCTGAATGTCCATTGCAGATTCTGGGCTAAAAAAGTGCTTAGAGCCATCAATGTGCGAAGCAAAAGTTACTCCTTCTTCGGTGATTTTCCGTTTGTGCGCTAAGGAGTAAACTTGGTATCCGCCACTATCGGTAAGAATTGGTTTTTCCCAATTCATAAACTTGTGCAAACCGCCAGCCTGCTCAAGTGTTTCTGTTCCGGGGCGCAGGTACAAATGGTATGTGTTGCCAAGAATAATCTCGGCCTTAACCTCATTTATTAGTTCGGTTTGGTGCAACCCTTTAACCGTGCCTAAGGTACCAACAGGCATAAAAATGGGCGTTTCAATTACGCCATGGTCGGTTTTTATTTGTCCTCTCCGAGCTTTCGATTCGGGGTCAGTGTGCGTAAGATTAAAGGTAAGTCCCATGTTCATAAAATCGCCCAAATGTACTTAAATGCCCTTCGGTGGTTGGTTAGTTTTGCCTCAAATTATGATGGAACTGGTCAATTTTCAGTCTTTACCAATTTGGCAGCAAATTACTGTCGGTGTTTTTCTGGTATCACTGGTGGTTCAGTTGTTCTATTACATGTTCTTTTTTCTTCGTTTGGCGTTGTACAAACCAAGAGATGTAGATAGAAAGCCAACACCAGTTTCTGTTATTATTTGTGCTTGGAATGAGGAGGATAACCTGAAGAAAAACTTGCAAGCCATCTTAGAACAAGATTATCCTGATTTTGAAGTGATTGTGGTTAACGACCATTCTAGGGATGAAACCGAGCTTTTACTTCATGCTTGGCAAGAGAAATACGCGCATTTGAGAGCCATCAATTTAACGAGCGAAAACGCCAATATGCGAGGCAAGAAATTTGCCATTTCAATGGGAATTAAAGGTGCCAAGCACGAAAACCTTGTGTTTACAGATGCCGATTGCCGCCCAAAATCTAAGCATTGGTTAAGAGGCATGGCCAGCGGATTGGTTGATGAAAAGAAGATTGTTCTTGGCTTCGGAGGCTTCGAAAAGAGAAAGGGATTTTTTAACAAACTCTACAGGTACGAGTCCGTTCATATTGCCATGCAATACTTTTCTTATGCTTTGGCCGGAAAGCCTTACATGGGAGTTGGTAGAAACTTGGCGTACAAAAAAGAGCTGTTTTTTCAGACGAAAGGATTTATCAAGCATCGGCACGTAGCATCTGGAGATGATGATTTGTTGGTGAACGAAGTTTCTACCGGAAACAACACCGTTATTGAGGTACGGAAAGAAGCGCACACTACCTCTCAGCCGGTAGATGGGTTTGCAGCTTGGGTGCTTCAAAAGCGAAGACATTTGTCCACGGGCAGTTATTATTCCATTTTCTCAAAATTAATTTTGGGACTGTTCACATTCTTTCATCTCCTGTTTTATCTGAGCTTTTTCGGGGTTTTGTCGATTGAAACAATGTATTGGTTGGCGCTTTGTGGAATTATTTTGAAATGGGGAGTTCATTTATCGATCATAAGAGTGGTGGCGCGGGTCTTGGGCGAGGGTGATCTTTTGCTATTTTCGCTACTAGGCGATTTTTTTACGCCATTTTTCAATACTGCAATAGCAATATCAAACCGAGTAAAATCACCAATTAGATGGAGGTAGAAGTTAACCCAGATTTATCCGATAAAGCGATGCTGGATTACCGCTTGGTTAGAGCGGCAATTGATAGTGGAGACCAAAAGGCGTATGCTCAGTTAATGGAGCGCTATCGCGATAGCATATATTTTATGCTGTTGAAAATGGTGAATAACCGCGATGATGCTGATGATTTAACAATTGAGGCATTCGG
>JBMYXX010000413.1:0-1846 GCA_049608805.1 Flavobacteriales bacterium
TGCGCTAAAACAAAAAACCACCTCGAATGAGATGGTTTAGTTGTGACCTCGGCAGGGTTCGAACCTGCAACCCTCAGAGCCGAAATCTGAGATTCTATCCAGTTGAACTACGAGGCCGTAATTTGCTGCAAATGTAAGTTTATAGAGAAACGGGAACAACCGTTGTTTGCAATTGCGCTAAGATTTTCTGAATCTTACGGAATTCAACCTAAAACCTACTAGCAATGAAACACTTTTTTACCTTCATTTTTATAATGCTATCTGTGGCTGTTTTAGCCCAGTCTCCAAATGCTTTTAATTATCAAGGTGTTGCCCGAGATAATGATGGAAACGTACTCGAAAATCAGTCTATTTCGCTGCGCTTGAGTATAGTAAGCAACTCACCAACTGGAACAGTTGAGTTTGTTGAAACACACACCGTAGGAACCAACGACTTCGGACTTTTTAACGTATCAATTGGAACGGGCTCATTAGTCTCTGGCTCTTTTTCAGGAATTGGCTGGGGTAGTGATAGCCATTTCATCAAAGTTGAATTAGACCCTGCTGGAGGAACTGCTTATCAGAACATGGGCGTGTCTCAGTTGTTATCAGTTCCTTACGCCATGTACGCTAATTCTGGTACAGCCGGCCCGACAGGCCCAACAGGTGCCACGGGGTCTGCTGGTGCTGTAGGACCGACAGGGCCTGCCGGAGTAAGTCCACAGGTTGGATTTCGAGCAACAAGTAGTTCGACTACTGCTGTTGGAGCAGCCACAACTTATTATGTATTCGGAACCGAGGTTTTTGATGATGGAAGCAACTATGATAACACAACAGGCATTTTTACAGCTCCCACCGATGGATTGTACTATTTTGAAGCGCTACTAGATTTTGACCCTATCACAGCTTCGAATTATATCTCCATTGGATTTGAGATAAGTCCTGGTGGCTATAGAAATATTACAAACGCTATTCCATCTGCTTCGGAAGTCTGGATGGCCTCAACAAGCACCGTAACCAAATTAAATGCTGGAGATGCGGTTAAAGTAAGGCTGTTTAATGCTAGTGGTAACGGTGACTTATCTCCTAACGGGATCCCTAACTTTAACGGCTTTAGCGGATATCAGATATACTAGCCTAGTTCTAAAATCAGATGACATTAAAAGAATATTCATGAAACATATCCTACTTGTTGCTTTTGCTGTGTTCGCTTTTTCGGCTCAGGTCCTGGCGCAAAACAATGCCGTGGAGGATAAATCTTTGTTGGTTTCAAAACCAATAAACGATGAGAGTTTTTCAAATATTCATGTTGACGGGCCAGACCTAACGAGGTCATCAGTTAATCATGCTGATGTTACACACATTAAGGGAAGTGATGTTGACTTGTCTTTGCAGCCTCCAGAAAGAATGAAGGCAACAGAAAATGAGGTTACGCCCAAATAAGATTGGCAACACTATAATTCTAAGCCGGCCCAATTTGGTTGGGCTTTTTTATTCTGGATGATAAACGCGTACAGCGTTCTTGTAAACTTCTTCCTTCCCGAATGCACTTGTCTGTTCTTTCTATGCTTGAACCACGGGGAAAGCAATGCCAATTATGCCGAAATACCCTCCGTAATGTTCGTATTCATAATCAACCAGTCGCATTGAAAACTATACCGTAAGAAGAGATGTGATTTCCTGAGAAAGAATTTACCATTAGCACGGACGCAAAGAACAGCATGCCAGAACAGTAGGGTGCTGTTTGTGCCAACTAGTAAAGGCTAGGAAGCTTTTACTCGGTGGTTGCTACATCTACCGCCATGGCTAATAGTGCAGCTGAGAATATGAAATAGGCAAATACCATGATTACTGTCTTTGCTTTAAA
>JBMYXX010000414.1:0-1834 GCA_049608805.1 Flavobacteriales bacterium
CCTCGCCCCATCTATTAAAACAACTCTTTTGCTCATGGTTAAATTTTCAATGCATGCATTGCAAATGTATTAATTCAGTTGAAATGTTTGACTGACTATTTAAGCGTCTTCGTCTTTGCCAAAACGGGCTTCGTCTATGAATTGTCGTTTGTCGATCATCCCACGCCATATCTTGTTATTTTCGCGTGTTATATATAGTGTAACCAATGTTGCATTTTTTACGTAATTTCTGTCTTATGTACGATCAATTTCAAACCAATCCTATTTCAATGATCTCACGTAGAACCTCGCAGGCCCTTCTTTCGGGTCTTCTTTGTTTTTTGATGCTTGCTCCAAACTTGGCTAATGCCGAGGGAACCAAGCAAACTACCGAAACGGCTTCGGATAGAACTCACCTTCTGACCAATTACGAAGAGTACAATTATTTTGGTCGGTACAACGGTACGCTGGATCAGCGTTTGTTTATCCATATCGAGAATCCAGAAACCGAGGTGGTTTATTTTGGATTTAGTCAGTTTTATGATGAGCCACACTGGCCGCAGACGGGTAGCTCCATGGACGGATACTTCAGGATTAAAGACCCGTCTGGTAACGTGGTTTGGCCAACTACAGGAAATAATGGTCAGCTGAACAATGCTGCAATTGCTAACTGGTCTCAGGCAGTAAACGGACCTAACCAGATTGTTGGTTCGGGCGGTTATAACGCCTACACTTTCAACCCGGATGGACTACCTGCTGGTGATTACTACATCGAGTTTAGTGCAAATCAGTCTAGTTTTAGTTCTGATGAAATGATTATTCCGTATTACGATATTACGGTGGCTACAGAGAGTTCGCCAACGGCAATTGATGGTCGTGTTTTTTCTTACAACTGGGCTTTCATGACTCCGCGTTTGACTTCAAACGGAGGTAACTTTGATAGAAATTTTAGTGGTGAACTTTACATTTATTCAGATGATGGATTTGTAAATAGCATTGACTTTAGCGATGCTCAGTTTCAAGGAGCAGCATTTAATATTGCTTTTAATAGTTCTGGTACAAGTGCAACTGGAGATTTTGAAACCGATAGAGCATCTGTACAGAGTTCTAACGTGACTTTTGCAGAATACCGCGTTTTCCTTAATAATCCCGATATAAACGTTTATCCCAACGGAACATTTGGTGAGTTTGTAATTAACGCAGATTTCCCAAAGTTGTACGGCTGCCCTGATGACGGTGAATGGTTTTTCCGATTTGCAGCTACCGAAGCAGGTAGGGTAGAGATTTTGGTAGATGTCAATTCCAATGGTGTTTATGATCCTGGCACCGCAGATTTGATTTTTGAAGAAGAGATAATTCCCTATCCAGGTGAAACAGCGCCCTATGAGCGAGATATTCCTTGGGATGGATTGGATGGGTTAGGAGGCGTGATTCCACCGAGCACACTCCTTGATGTTGAGTATAGTTATTCGCAAGGTTTTTATCATTTGCCAATTTATGATGTTGAGTTTTTAAGAACTGGTTTCGAGGTTACGCCTGTTAGACCAGCTACTCCACAACCGTATGCGCCAGAGTTCTTTTACGATGATGAAGCAATTTCAGAAACACTCCCTGGCGGTCAGCCAGAGTTGGAGTTAGATGGTTGTTCGCCTCCTTGTCACTATTGGACAGATGACGATTACGGAAACGTGAATACCATTAATACATTTTGGTACGCATATCGTTCTCAAACGGTGGTTCAAATTCCGTTTGAAACACCACCGCCAACATGCGCTGGTTGTCCGTTTGTTCCGTTCGAAATTCTTGGTAATGTGTTCCACGATGCCAGCGGTGACGGAACCATTACTGGTAGTGA
>JBMYXX010000415.1:0-1794 GCA_049608805.1 Flavobacteriales bacterium
CAAAGTCTGCTATGGCACCAGGCATGTCTCCAGCTTGAGCTTTGGTAATGGCACTTTTAAACAAAGCCGCAGAGTCTTGTGCAAGACCTGAGAAAGCAATTGTAATGCAGATAAAAATGGAAACGATTCGCATTTTGTAGATTCTTGTGTTTGGTTGTATTGGGTTTGCTACGAAGTTCATTCAAATATGTTTTAAGAAATTCTGACACCTAGAATAACGATGTCATCTACTTGTTCTAGTTTTCCTTTCCAGTTCTTTAGTTGTTTATCTAGCATTGCATGCTGCTCTTCTACAGGCTTGGTGTGAATTTGCTGAAGAAAGCTTCTAAACCTTCGCATCATAAACTTCTTGCCACTAGGCCCTCCAAATTGATCTGCATATCCATCAGAAAAAATATATAACATATCTCCTTTTTGTACTGGAATTTCATGGTTGGTGAACTTACGTTCATCTTCCCCAACAAAAGAGCCGCAAGGGAATCTATTTCCTTTGGTTTCCATTAACTCTCCGTCTCTGTAAATAAACAGAGGATTGTACGCTCCGGCATATTCTAAGATGTTGGTCTTTTTATTCCAAGTGCACAAGGCAATATCCATACCATCTTTAACCGAAGCTTCATCGTACGTTTGGTGTAATGTGTGGGTAACTCCGTGGTTTAAGAATTCAAGAATATCTGAAGGCTTGGTTAGTCCTTCTTGTCTAACTGCCTGCGTTAATAAATTGTTTGCTACAATAGACATAAAACCACCCGGAACACCATGACCTGTACAATCAACTGCACAGAAGATTGTTTGGTCACCAAGTTCGTCTGCGAAGTAGAAATCTCCACTTACCAAATCTTTAGACTGGAAGAATACAAACGCATCTGGCAACATCTTTTGTACTTCCTGCCAGGCAGGGAAAATCGCTTTCTGAATTCGTTTGGCGTACCTGATACTGTCTGTAATATCCTTGGCATACTTAGCTATTTCATCTCTACTACGCTCAATTTCAGTTTTTTGCTCTTGAATTTCTTCGGTTCTCTGATTTACAATTGTCTCTAGTTCAGCTTTGTCCTTTATCAGCTTGTTGGTCCTGTAGTTTACATATACTGCAAACCCAAGGCCTACTGCAATTATCACTGCAATCCAGAAGAACCACGTAAACCAGAACGGTCTTTTGACCGAGAATGTGTACTCCAAAGGAGCACTATTCCAATCTCCGTCATTTTTGGAGGCGATAACTTTTAATGTATAGGTTCCGTGTGCAAGAGTTCGGTTAATTTTTCCCGAAGCGCCTAGTTCTCGCCAAGAATCGGACAATCCTTTAAGCTGGTATTTGTACCGAATGTTTTCCGGGTTTCTAAGGGAGATTCCTGCTAGCTGAAATTGTACATCGTATTTCTTGTAAGGCAAGACCAAATTCTCGGTCATGGGCTGTGGTGCCCCGTTTAACATCATCGACCTAACGGATAGGAGAGGGGCTTTTTTGCTAGACTTATCTATAGCTGGGTTGAACTTAACTACATTATGAGTGGACGCAATCCAAATGTTTCCTTCTTTATCCTTGAATAAAAAGGAAACCATGCTGCTTTCGGTAGGAGCTAATTCCTCTCGGCTAACCGTACGTTTAACCTCAAGGTTAGCTGTTAACTGTGTGAGCGATTTTTGATGACTTACCCAAATGTTACTATCGTTATCAAGAACCATTTGATAACAGTAATTAGATGGTAAACCACTTTCTGTGCTAAGATTAGTTGCGCTGCCATTGTCTAAAACGAACAGCCCCTGACCGAAGGACGCAAACCACAACCT
>JBMYXX010000416.1:0-1792 GCA_049608805.1 Flavobacteriales bacterium
TTCCTGAGAAATCTACAGCATCATTACCAATAGCTTCAAAACGGCAGTTTACAACGGTTCCTTTGCTAAAATCTGAATCAAAACCATCAGAAAAACTGCTCTTAATTTGGCAAGAATTGAGTTCAAAATTAGAACGGATAATATTCAAAGCAT
Organism: Flavobacteriales bacterium; assembly: GCA_049608805.1. Classification (GTDB taxonomy): domain Bacteria; phylum Bacteroidota; class Bacteroidia; order UBA10329; family UBA10329; genus UBA10329. The sequence goes on from JBMYXX010000416.1 coordinate 154, forward strand.
CTTCGCTTCTGCCATTATCAATACTGCAATGCTCAAGCACTACATCAGACTCATAGAAATTGACTCCACCTGTAAGTACCCATCCCTCAAACGAAAGGCTATTCATTGATTGGAACTGAACGTGTTTCAAAACAGATTCTGTGTTGGTTTGCAATACTGTAAGTCCCTGATTGTTTAAGGATTCTGATTGAATGACAATTGGCTTATCCTTACTTCCGATGAGCTCGATAGGTGATTCTGAAAGAATGCCGCCAGTAGCTTTAAAAACCAGTTCTGTGCCTGCCTGCACAACCAACTTAGAGTTGCTTGGAATGTAAAGCAATTCGCTAATGACATGGCTCCCTTTCTTTATCTTATAAATGCCGTTTTCTATTGTCAAAAACTGTGGCTGATTTCCAACCTGCTTAGCCCTAAGAGATACTCTAGGAGAATGATTTCTTGGAACTGGCCATTTGAAAATGGATGCTTTGCCCGAAAAATCAGACGCTGTAATGCGGTAATAAATGAACCGTGCTTTCTCGGTTAACTGAAGTTCTGCTCGGTCTTGCTGCCAATGAGTAACACCAATTTTTAGTTCGCTAGGCAGAAGCACTGTGTCTTTGGTTTCTTTTGATTCATAACCAAACACGGTTACTTGATGTCCGCCATTGTTTTCTATTACGTAAGCATTATTGCCCTGCTCATAAACCTTAACTGGGATGAAAGGGGAAATGGTTGGGTGCAAGTTTGGCCTTCTATTAACCGTGTCTGGCTGCAACAGCGGTAAGTCGTTTTTCAACCAATTTTTAAACATGGGTAAGTGCTCTTTTAGCTTTTCGACATTGTCAAAAAGCACTCCTTTTTCTACTCTAACATTAGGGTATTCTTGACCTAATGCATGGTCAACTCTCTCAATTTCGGAGCTTATCTCATTCATGGCAGAATCGAGGTAAGCAGTGCTAATCATTCGCTCTAGGTGCGCCAGATATTGGTTCTGGAAAGATTCATTCTTAAACACCAATGCATGCAAATATTCACGTGTTGGTTGTGCAACTTTCACATCCATTTCCATCAACTTTTCAAAAAACCGATTCTGACCTTCATCAGGGAAAAAGCCATCACTAATGTCAAAAACCACCGGTTCTAACCTTGCAGTAACCGGGTTTACGTACCACCGCTGGTTGTGCCATTCTGCCGAATGCGCGTGTGAATTTGTAAGCGTAAGAAGGGCTAAATACCGAGCGTAGCGATCTACATCCAAATAAAGAGGCAGGTCTGGGTTCATGTTTCGGTACATCTCCAAAAGATTATTTCCCAGTACCAATTGGCTCGTTAACGATTTGGATTTTGAAATCTTTTTCTTCCCAAATGGTCTTGCAAAAGAGGCCTGGTAGTTTGGTAAATGATGATGGATGTTGTCTCTGTTTTTTAAGAGAATTCCTTGCCAAAAAAGCTCTTCGTCAAACTTCAGAATTACTCCTTCTCGTCTATCCTGACTCTCTAGTAACTGCTTTTCAAAGTGCTCTTCAAACGCGTAGAGGCCAAGCTGCTTCTCATTCATTTCAACCGGCAAAAACGCGTACATGGTGGTTAGAACACCTTCTTTTTGCAAGAACTTATGAAGCAGCCATTCTTTTGCAAACCCGCGCGTACCAGGGTG
>JBMYXX010000417.1:0-1780 GCA_049608805.1 Flavobacteriales bacterium
TCGATTTGCCAATATTCTACTTCAGCTTAAACACACTTGCGCAAAGTGATACGCTCTACAAAATCTATGACCGTAACGAGCGCGAATCACTTTCTAGGCTAACTAATGAATACGGGAATTGGCCAGCAATTAGTGCTTTTTATTCTGCTGTAGAAGATTTGAAAAATGCACATAGCGGTATTGAAATAGATAGCGTTATGGCTGATGGTTATTCTTTAGACAAGGTTAAAGAAGACTTGAACGAAAGCTACTTCGAATCGTCCTCGCTTAAAGCATCTTACAGCTTGGTGGTTATAGAGTCTAAATTCGAAAAGCTTACGGCTCTTTACGAAGCACCATATATGTCTCGTTTAAAAACGAAGTTAGAAGTAGCCAAGGCTAAGTTTAGTGAGGTGCAAAGCACGGCAACACCTTGGAAAAAGTATATTCCAACACTTAATATTTATCCAAACAATCAATACCATAGATGGATTTTTGGAGATGGAAACTGGCTTACTGGCTCTGATGCTAAGTTTTGCCGTGGAGTAATTAGAGGAGATTTTGGAACAAGTTATACAACCAAAATGCCTGTTCAGGAAGTTATCTCAATCAAAATATTCTGGTCGTTTTTCTTCACACTTATTTCGGTGGTTTTAGGATACGTAGTGAGTATTCCACTAGGAATTAAAGCTGCAGTAAAGAAAGATTCTAGGTTCGATAGGATTACCACTGTGATTCTTTTCATCCTTTATTCGGTACCAAGTTTCTGGCTTGCAACCTTGTTGTTAATGACGTTTGCAAATCCAGATGTGCTGCACTGGTTTCCTGCTTCTGGTGTAGAGCCAGTAAGAGGATTTGCCGCAGACGCTTCGTTTTTAGATAGATGGATTGCTAGAGCACCATATTTGGTTCTTTCGTTAATCTCTTACACCTACAGCTCTTTTGCCTTTTTATCTAGAACAATGCGTGTTTCTATGTTGGAGATTGTAAATCAGGATTATATCAGAACAGCTCGTGCTAAAGGATTATCGGAAGGAAAAGTGATTTATAAGCATGCTTTAAGAAATGCGTTGCTACCAATTATTACCGTGTTTGCCAACATTTTCCCGGTAGCTATTGGTGGGTCTGTAATTCTTGAAGTAATATTTACAATTCCAGGAATGGGAGGCGAGGTGTTTAACGCCATCGTTAATCAGAACTACCCAATGATTATTACGGTTCTTACCATTACTGGTGTACTTACGTTAGTTGGATATTTGATTTCGGATATTCTATATGCAGTTGTTGATCCACGAATCAGTTATAAATAGATGAGCGGAATGGAAGCACAGAAGTCGTTTAGCTTTAAGGCGTACGCTTGGTCTCAGTTTAAGAAGAATAAACCTGCTTACATTTCTTTGTGGGTACTCGGTATTTTGGCAATGATTGCTGTTTTTGCACCAATTATTGCAAACGACCAGCCGTTATACGCTAATTATCAAGGTCATTCTCTTTTTCCAGCATTCTCTTTTAAGAACAATTATGAGCTACCGCTCGAAGATGGTTCTGTAAAGAAAATTCAGCTTGACATTGCCAAGTGGAAACAAATGGAATTGGAAACAGTGATTTGGGCTCCGGTGCCATATGCTCCAAACAAGTCAGATTTTCTAAACTCAGATTACCGTTCCCCTTCGGGCGAACAGTTTTTTAAGGATAAGTCAGGTGCAATGGTAGATATGCCTGGCCGATTTAGACACCGATTAGGGACCAATAAGAAAGGAGAAGATGTGTTGTCTGGATTGATTCATGCCTCCAGAATCTC
>JBMYXX010000418.1:0-1774 GCA_049608805.1 Flavobacteriales bacterium
CCTACTACATTCTCAATCGTGTCTGTATCATAACCAAAAACCAATTCTGGAATTATCTGAATCAGCTTACTAACTTCTAAATTGAGTTTTTCCTGCAAAACCGATTCCTCATTTCCGTAAGCAGACAAGCGAAGCCTTACTCTTCCTGGCGATGGCAGATAAGCCAGCTTAATTTCTTCAGGTAAGGCGTCTTCCCAATCGGCAATATGCTCAGAGAGCCAACTCTCACCCATTCCCATCGTGAGGACGGTTTTATGTATGATGGTTGGGGCATTGAACTTCTTAGAAATCATCGGCAGAACATGCTCCTGCATAAGTCCCTTCATTTCATACGGAACGCCCGGCATGCTAACGAAAACAGTTCCTTCTCTCTCAAACCACATTCCGGGAGCAGTGCCCTGATTGTTTTGCAATGGCTTGCATGCCGATGGCAATTCTGCCTGAAGTCGGTTTAACTCCGTTATTTCTTTACCAAATCGTGCAAAAAGTCGAGAAATGTGTTCGGCAATTTCTGGATAGAAAGTGTAGCCGCAATTAAAGTATTCGGCCAAAGCTTTTTTAGTCACATCATCTTTGGTTGGCCCAAGTCCGCCTGTTATAAGCACAACATCTGCTCGCTTTTCGGCTTCGGCCAAACTCAATTTTATATCCTCTAAGCCGTCTGTAATTGTTACAATTCGCTCAACCTTTGCTCCAATCTCATTCAACTTCTGAGCCATCCAAGCAGAATTAGTATCCACTATTTGGCCTATCAGAATTTCGTCTCCAATTGTGATTATTTCAACTTTCATATCAGCGCAAAGAAACCACTTTAGCGGTGCATTTGTTTACTTTAACAGCGATGCGAAAAAGTCTGACCATTTTTCTTGTTATAGTGATTGTGGGTTTGCTAATAACCGGCACGTTACTGGCAAAGTTAATTTGGTTCAAACCATTCAGCATAGAGCACTTTTTTGAGCGTGCTTATATCGAGTTTTTGTGGGAAGACCCGGAAGCATTATCTCAAACGGGAGTTTTAGAACCATTTTGGTTTTCTGACTATGAAGCTGAGTTAACCGATGTTTCTCCAACCGCCACAAAACGACTTGCAGAAGTTGGGAGCCAAAATCTAAATCTTCTTTACAAATACGACAGAGAGAAACTGAGCGCAGAGAACCAAGTTTCTTATGATGTGTTTGAGTGGTTTCTGAAAACTGGTGTTGAAGGTGAACCTTTCCTATTTCACGATTATCCCGTTACGCATATTTCTGGGCCGCACATAGACCTACCCCGTTTTATGCGTTCTCAGCCTTTAGAAACCAAAGCAAACATTGAAAACTACCTGGCTAGACTAGGCTTAGTAGATGAGAAATTTGGAAGCTTAATTGATGGGCTCGAAGAAAGACGCAAATTAGGAGTGGTTGCTCCAACATTCATTCTTAATAAAGCCATCAAATATTGTAATTCGATGGTGTCTGATAGCGGTGCTTACGCGTCATTTTATGTTCCATTTGAAAAACGGGTTTCGGGCATTTCTCTATTGAATCCGAAAGCCAAACAGCAGTATCTAGATGAATGTCTAAAGCAGTTAAATAAGAGCGTAATTCCATCTTACAAACGCTTGGAAGGTTATCTGCTTCAGCTAGAAAGAAATTCGTTGGCCATTGCTGGAGTTTGGCAATTGCCTCAAGGTGATGAGTACTATCGTTATTGTTTGAAGCAAAATGCTGGCGTAAATAATTCGCCAAGCGAATTGTACGATATAGCCAAAATGGAGATGAGCCGTTTGAAAGGC
>JBMYXX010000419.1:0-1764 GCA_049608805.1 Flavobacteriales bacterium
ATGCCTTCTTCTAGAACAGATACAGCTGTTTTTCGCTCTAACTCACACTCTTTTAAAGACCTTTTGTTCTGTTCAAGTTCGTACCTCAGTTTAGAAAGCTGAACAACTGCAGAGTTGTTTTCCTCCGTTTCCTTAGCATCCAACTCTGCTTCAACACGGCCTTCTTCCGTAGTATAAACGTAGAAGTAGTCAGATTTTGCTTTGGTGTCTGCACCTATTAAGTAACCCATCGTGCCCGGTTTGTAATCCATCACATCAAACGATTGAAGCATTTTGCCGTTCACGTAAATATCTACCTGAGGTAGCTCAACTCTAATATCAATCTCGTTGTAATCGTTTTTACCAGAAAGAGCCGAAGACTTAACCCAGCCTTGGCTTTCGTTATCTCCAGAAAGGAACTTGTAATATGAACCCACCAGCTGCTTTATTCTGTATTGTTTGTACCTATTAAACTCAAAAGCAATTGCACCTTTTCCATCTCCCTGAACAAGAAAAATAACTCCGGCAGTTTGGTCTGCCCGATCTGCCGGACCAAGTTTTAAAGCGGTTAGAATATTGAAAATGGCCAGATTATTCTTCCAGGTGGTAACAATGGCGTACGGATTGGTTTTGTTCCTTCGGTGAAGAAAATATTCGCCTTTATCGGGCACATATAAATTCTCCATAGTGGTGAGGTAGGGCCAATTGTCGCTTTTGTCAGAGAAATCTTCTCGCAATTGAGGCTGATTAAAATCTAAGTCAATTGGGTTTTGCGCCAGAGCCAAATTGCCTGAGAACACGACAAATGCAAACAAACATATGACTGCAATTTTGACTGGAACTGTAATAATACCGTCATAGTTGGTGTTTAAACCTCTAGATTTTCTCATGTCTTCTGTTTGCCGTGTTATCTTTGCGCACCTAATATTATTGTATGCTACGTTATGCCATCGGGTTAGTTGCAGTTCTAACCATTTTTTCTTCTTGTGATAGTAAGTTCAGTTTAACTGGAGATTATACAGAAAAAGCTGTTGTCTTTGGTTTGCTCGATCCAAACAACAATCCTGACGCAGGAAGAAACCCACTTGGAGTTGCTGGAGAAGGACATTTGTTCCGTATTCAAAAAGCATTTCTTGGAGAAGAATCAGCATTTGTGATGGCCTCTCGTCCAGATTCATCTTATTTCAAGTATGAAGATTTGTTTGTTGAGTTGATAGAATTTGATGGAACCAATGAAACCAATCGTTGGGTGCTTGACACAGTAATGATTGGAAACAAGGACGAAGGAGACCCAGACGATGGAGTAATCGACTTTTTTGGCCCAACGCAGCGATTGTACAAAACCAAAACAGACGGTAACGTTTCTGATAACGTAAATATTGATGCCACGCTTGAGTATGCTATAACACTTAAAAAGCGTCCGGCTGCTGTTGCATCCATGACAATTGCTAACATGGATACGGTAACACCTATTGCAGATGCAAGAGTTGATGTTATTAATACCGAGGCTTTTAGGTGGAATACTCCTAATCAAAACTCACCATCATTTCCTGGTACAACCAGAAAAATGGATTTGTTTAACACCGCAGGAGATTTTAAAGATTACACCATTAGGTTTGATGCCGCAGAACGTGCTAAGCAGTACGAAGTTTGGTTGCGTTTTTACTATCGGGAGATTGTTCTAGGCATAGAAACAGACAAGTTCATTGAATGGAAAGTATCTACGTTTGAATTAGACCCTAATATTTCAGATTGGCAGGTTTCAGTTAGTTCAGAATCTATATA
>JBMYXX010000420.1:0-1748 GCA_049608805.1 Flavobacteriales bacterium
CAACACCCAAATGCACGAACGGTATGTTCATCCAGCCGTATTATTTTCAGGCCTATTTATGATTCTCACGCACAGACCAATCGTTTACATGCTTGTCTCTATTGGTTACCTTCTAAACATGGAAGCCGTAATGCAATACATGCGCTATTTTGACGGTTTACTGGGAATGAATTTCAATCATACAGAATGGCTCATTTTCTGGCCAGAATTTATTGCAACGCTTTTCCTAATTGCGTTCTTGTGGGGAAGTTTCGAGTTTTACCGAACGTTTTTCTCCTTCAAAAACAATGTTCCACAAGAAGTCATCACAACGTAAAATGATTGTTTCACTCAGAGACGCAGAGGCGCAGAGAGAAATCGTTAATCATCAATCGTTAATCGCTAGTCGTATTTCCCTTTTAGGGCGTTTCCCTACGGGTCGGGCTTTCCACTTTTACTCCTCACCGCCTAAGGCGGATTGCGGGGTAACCGCTACAATCCCTAACGCGGGCGCACTTCATAACTTCACGGCTTCATTACCTCATTCCAAAGTTTGCTAACACCAATCCGCGCTCTTCAATTTTTTCAAGTTCTCCGTTTCGGAACATTCTTCCTGACGGGAATTCTGTTCACCAAACTTGGGCTAAGCACGTATGACATTGGAATTTACGAAGCATTACTGTTCCTCGGAAGTGTGCTCAGTTTCTTCTGGCTTTCGGGCTTGACGCAATCGCTTTTGGCTAACTACAAACCAAAGGAGAAATCGAAAGAATTTTTCAATGCATTTCTGGTGCTTTTGGGTATTTCTGTGCTTGTTTTTATTGCGTTCAGATTGCTCATCACGCCATACTCCTTTATGGCCAACAATCCTGAAGTGCTGTATTTCTACGGCACCTTCTCATTCTACTTGTTGTTCATTGGGCCAAGTTTTTTAGCCGAGTACATGCTTTTGCTCAAAGAGAAAGCAAGCGGATTAGCACTTTACGGAATTGTTGCATTTGGAATTCAATTAGCGGCTGTTGCCGCGCCTATTGCTTTAGGTTATGGGTTGGAAGAAGCCTTGTTGGGATTAGTTGCAAGTTCCATAGTCCGATTCATCATTACGCTCGGATTATTGGTTAAGTACGCGGAGTTCAAATTAGATGGAGGCTTCATTCAGCAATTTCTAGTCACCGCAGGACCATTAATGGCCGCCACTTTGCTTTCTGGTTCTGCCGAATATTTGGATGGATTTATCGTCTCTAAATACTTTGATGAAGGCACGTTTGCTGTATATCGCTATGGCGCAAAAGAGTTCCCGCTGGTGTTGCTTCTAGCCAATGCATTTAGCAATGGAATGGTGCCTAAAGTCGCTCAACAGGGAATCCAAGAATCCGTCAAATCAATTAAGGCCGAAAGCCTCAAATTGATGCATCTTTTCTTCCCAATTTCTATTGGGTTTATGCTGGTTAGCGATTGGATTTACCCTAGACTGTTTAATGCTGATTTTGCAGAAAGCGCGGCTGTTTTCAACGTTTATCTATTACTCGTTGTAAGTCGTTTGGTATTTCCTCAAACCCTTCTCATTGGATTAAAGAAAACCAAAACAATCATGTCGGTTGCTGGATTAGAATTGGCCGTCAATTTTGGCCTAAGCATCCTGTTTGTTCAGCAATTCGGGTTGGTAGGAATTGCGTTTGCAACCGTTATCGCCAGCATTCTAGATAAGTTGGTTTTGATGTTTTGGTTGAAGTCCTCAGAAGGAGTTTCTCCTCAAAGCTATTGGCCGT
>JBMYXX010000421.1:0-1747 GCA_049608805.1 Flavobacteriales bacterium
GACCGTTTAACGGTCAGTTGCGCATACATCATTATCCAACCTCTGTACCCGATGAAATGGTTAGCTTTGAACGCCTAAAAATAAAGCCTTTTCACCTAATAACTGGTGGTTTCTTCTATTAGTGTGGCAACGTTGATAAAATCAGTCCTTTTAAGTCTTGTCTTAATGGTGTTTTCCCTCTCGGGAATTGCACAAAAAGCTGATGCACAAAAATCTAAGCAAAAGCTGCTGCTAGCAGACACATTAGCTACAGAACCAGCCGCAAAACTAGATTCTATAATTGTTGAAACAAGAGACACTACTCTACAATTAACCGACCTTCTAGAAGCTTCAAAAGATTCAACCACGTCAGACTCGCTTCAGGTTCAGCCTAAGAAAAAAGAAGCCAGCATTGATGCAGAGATTAAATACAACGCTGCCGACTCCATCCGCTTTAGCGTTGAGAAGAAAAAGGTTTATCTGTACGGACAAGCGCAGATAAATTACAAGGATATTGAGTTGAAAGCTGCATACATTGAAATTGACCAAGAGACCAATGAGGTTTATGCAGAAGGAATAATTGACTCAACGGGAAAGAAAATTGGTATGCCCGAATTTAAAAGTGGCGAGCAACAGTTTAAGGCTAAACGCATGCGGTACAATTTCAACACCGAGAAGGGGAAAATTTTGGATGTAGTAACGCAAGAAGGCGAAGGAAACCTGAGAGGCGAGAAAGTAAAAAAGTCTAAAGAGGGACATTATTTTATTGAAGATGGCGGCTACACCACTTGCGATGCTGATGAGCCGCATTACATTATTAAGGCTAAAAAACTGAAGGTTATACCGAATGACAAGATTGTGAGTGGGCCTGCTTTCTTAATGTTTGAAGGAGTTTACACTCCATTGGTTGTTCCGTTTGGCTGGTTTCCGAATAAACCTGGACGTAAGTCTGGCATTATTTTCCCGGAGTATGGAGAATCTCCAACCCAAGGTTTCTTCTTCCGAAATTTTGGCTACTATTTTAATCTTGGAGATAAAATGGATTTAGCCCTTACTGGCGACATTTACACAAGAGGCAGCTATGGCGTTAGGCTCTTATCTAATTACAAAAAGCGCTACAAATTCAACGGAACAATTGATCTAAGCCACAATAGCCTAAGGAATAGCGAACGCGCGTTTCCAGACTTTTCAGTTCAGAATAATTTCTTCGTGAAATGGCGCCATCAGCAAGACCCAAAAGCAAGACCATCAACTTCTTTTTCTGCTAACGTAAATGCGGGTACGGCCACCAATTTCCGGAATGGACTAACCACCAGCACACAAGACTACCTCACCAATACATTTACTTCTAGCATTGCTTTTTCTAAACGGTGGATTGGCAAACCATATACGCTAAACATCAATTTTAGCCACAGCCAAAACACGCAAACTAAAGTTGTAAACGTTACCCTCCCCCAAATTGCATTTAACATACAGCGTATTTACCCGTTTAAGCGTAAAAATCAAGTAGGAAAACAACGCTGGTACGAGAAAATTGGCGTTAGCTATTCAATGAGGATGGAAAACCGTGTTACCACGGCCGACTCTACGTTCTTTACGCGCGGTACGCTAGATAAAATGAGAAATGGCATCATCCAAACCATTCCTATTTCCACATCTTTTAAAGCCTTTAAATACTTTACCGTTTCGCCTTCTGTAACCTATAATGAAAGGTGGTTTTTTCAACGCTTAGATAGAGGCTGGGACAATGAAACGCAAAGCCCGTTAA
>JBMYXX010000422.1:0-1739 GCA_049608805.1 Flavobacteriales bacterium
TCATCAAAATACACAGGCTCATCCGTGTTGTTTCTAACATAAATGAGGATGCTATCTATACCCGCTGGGATGGTTGCATTTAGTTCAAGCTCATCCCAACCGTTGGCATTTTTTTTAGTTAACGCTTGTGAAGTAGAAAAGAAACCGAGTTTAATTCTCTTTGCTGCCAACACCAAAGACCCAGAGCCAGATTTTGAATACCTTTTTACTTTGAGTTTAAACCGTTCGCCCTCCTTCACATCATTTACGTGATAGGTAAAGCCGTATTCTGAATCTTTCTGTAGCTCTACCGAATAGCTTCCAGAAAAAGCAACTTTATCTGACTGTAAGTTTCCTTGATTGAGAAGCTCTCCTTCCTCTGAAACAAACTTGCCCTCTTTTACTGTTTCCGCATTGCAAAACACCCGCTGCGCATAAGTAGATTGTGGCTGGTGGCACCCGAAGATGCAAACCAAAAAGAAAGGCAGAAAGAGTAGGCGTACTTGGCAGTGCATAATGGGTTCTTAAGAAAGTTCTGTTTCTGTAAGTCTCAAGTGAGATGTGTGCTGGCAAATATCGGTAAAACAAAAGCCTGCACAATTGAGCAGGCTTTCTTAAATGATATGAGTTCTATGATTATTTCACCAGCCAAACTTTTTTGGCACCACCAGAGTCTGTCTGCATGGTATAAACCAATTCAGTGTCAGATACAGACTCAACTTTCCATGGAATACAATCATCCGGATTTTCCTCATCAACCATCACATTAATGGTGGTGTTAAGACGAGTGTAATACCATGTTCCTTCAACAATCTTGGTCTCTTCAACACAAACAAAATCCCCGTTAGATTTAAAGTGGATATAATCATTTCGTTGAGCCTCCCGAGGCACCGTGGTTACGCCATTTTCCTCATACTGAATTGGTGTCCATTGACCCTGTACGTCTTTCTTGGTTATGTCATTTCCGAACGGGAACATGCCATCGCAAGACGAAAGTCCGATTAGTGCAACAACGGATAAAAGTCTAAGTGTTTTCATGGTCGGTAGTGGTTTTGATTAACCCGAAAATAAGAAGATTCATTTTGTGGTAGTTGGAATGGATGCTAGTAACCATTTGCTTTTGCCACATGTGGCCACAATAAATCAGCGGTAAGCTGGACGCTTATTCCGTTGCTTAAGTAGAAAACCTAAAAAGTTGTTTGGGTTGAGCTTTGCTGCTCAGAACATAATAAAGTAGTCGAGGTAAACCCCAACATTCAAAACCAAAAGAACTCCTACAAGAACCATCATCACTTTATTCGCCACCTTCATCTATCTCGTTTTTAGTTGCTCCTAAATTTAAGCGTTCTTTCTTAAAAAGCCCACTTCAATCTTAAGAAAACACTATTACTTACGTTTTGATATTTGCTTGAAAGACCCACGTCCGTCAACTCTGGAAACTCCGAAAAGAACAATTGTCCGGTAAGCATGATGTCCCAATTCTCAACTATAGAATAGGTGAAGCCAGGGCTGAGGAAAAGCAAGTTTGGGCCATAGCCATACATGGCGGAAAAGCTAATGCTGATGAGAGGTGTAGCCGGATAGCTCAACGAGAAAAAGGCATTGTATTTAGTTGGCATTAAGTTCTTGGCGGTAAGTGCCGAGCCGCTGAAAAAAGTTGCCAACGCGGCCGGATTTGCATCATCAATCCCGTTACTGTTGAATAGAAGAGAACCACCGATTACTAATGCATTTCTAAACGAATATTCTGTGCTAACCGA
>JBMYXX010000423.1:0-1735 GCA_049608805.1 Flavobacteriales bacterium
TAGGAGATATTTTCAAATACACGGCAGAAAAAATGCCGAAGTTCAATAGCATTAGCGTTTCTGGCTACCATATGCACGAAGCTGGCGCAACCGCTGATATTGAGTTGGCTTACACGCTTGCAGATGGCTTAGAATACATCAGAACTGGTTTAGATGCAGGTTTGAATATTGATGATTTTGCTCCGCGAATTAGTTTCTTCTGGGGAATCGGAATGAATTTCTTTATGGAAGTTGCTAAGATGCGAGCTGGCCGAATGATTTGGGCGAAGCTTGTCAAGCAGTTTGACCCGAAATTGGCCAAGAGTATGGCGCTAAGAACTCATTGCCAAACTTCTGGCTGGAGTTTGACAGAGCAAGACCCATACAATAACGTTATGCGGACTAACATTGAGGGAATGGCCGCAGTATTTGGTGGAACTCAGAGTTTGCATACCAATTCATTGGATGAAGCGATTGCATTACCAACCGATTATTCTGCTCGAATTGCACGGAATACCCAGCTTTTCATTCAGAATGAAACTGATATTACCAAAAGCATCGATGCTTGGGGTGGTTCATATTATGTAGAGAAGTTGACCAATGAGCTTTGCGAAAAAGCGTGGAAGCTAATTGAAGAAGTTGAGGAGTTGGGCGGCATGGCAAAAGCCATTGAAACAGGTCTTCCAAAAATGAGAATTGAGGAAGTTGCGGCCAGAAAACAAGCACGAATAGATAGCGGAGAAGAGGTAATTGTTGGTGTAAATCGGTATGAGCTTGAAGAAGAAACTCAACTTGAAATAAGGGAAGTTGATAACCAAGCGGTCCGAGAAGGACAATTGAAAAGTTTGGCTGATGTGAAGTCAAAGAGAAATTCTGAAGAAGTAAAAAATGCCTTAGAAACTTTAACCAAATGTGCCAAAACTGGAGATGGGAATTTGCTTGAATTAGCAGTTGATGCGGCTAGAAAGCGGGCTACTTTGGGAGAGATTTCGGACGCATTGGAGGAGGAGTTTGGAAGATACAAAGCTGTTGTACGTTCTATTTCAGGCGTATATTCGAACGAAGTGAAAAAGAATGAAGACTTTATTGCCGCCCAAAATGCAGCAGATGCATTTGCAGAGCAGGAGGGAAGACGTCCAAGAATTTTGGTCGCCAAGATGGGGCAAGATGGACATGACCGTGGCGCCAAGGTTATAGCAACATCATTTGCAGACATTGGATTTGATGTAGATATCGGCCCACTTTTCCAAACACCAAAAGAAGTTGCGAAGCAGGCTGTAGAGAATGACGTTCATATCGTAGGTGTAAGCTCGCTTGCAGGCGGACATAAAACACTTGTTCCTGCTGTAATCGCTGAACTAGAAGAGTTTGGAAGAAAAGACATTATGGTTGTTGCTGGTGGCGTTATTCCAGCACAGGATTACGATTTTCTATTCGAGAATGGAGTGGCATTTGTCTTCGGCCCAGGAACGGTGATAGCTAAAGCCGCGCAGGAGATTGTAGAGCAATTGAAGGGCTAGCGATTTTAACGGAGTCAATAACAACAACTCATTTTGGTTTCTTCGTCTTATTACTAGACCAAGCCTACTTTAAGCATGAGGCAACAGCTGGCGCAAAAACTTAGTCGATTCATTGAATGGTTTTTTCCTACCGATAATACGGATGAGGAAGAGCAACGCAGAGCAACCATTTTCGCATGGATTTGTGTTGGAATCATTGCCATCATCGTTATGCTGATGGTAATCGATTTGTTTAC
>JBMYXX010000424.1:0-1726 GCA_049608805.1 Flavobacteriales bacterium
TTTAATGGTGCTCCTCTTCTACTCTATTATCAGGAGGCGGAAATACAAGTAAGAGACCGGTTTAGCTCCTCTCAGTCCACGCAAACACCTCTACAAGCCCGCTAAAACCGATTGCATTACGCTTCGGCTATAATTGTTCACCTTTTGGTGTGATGGCACCCACCCCAATAAGAAACGTGTAAAGTCTGTCCAAGCAATTGGAAACAAGCTTCTCCACTCCTGCTCTAGCTCGTTAAAATCGATGTCTGCTTTAGTGTTTCCGAGAGCTTTCTCAAGCTCCGCAAAATAATAGTCCAATAACGTCTCGATGTGTGCTTCACATTCATCGCTAGAGAGGCAACTTCCTAAGAAGTAAGCCACATCCTTCATCCCGCAACCTCCACCAACATATTGGAAATCTACAGCCGCTACTTTACCGCCTGATTTAGCAAAACAGAAATTCGCCACCTTGGCGTCTCCGTGCACTATTGTCTGATACATAGACTCATTCAGTAAATCATCAATTTGATGGGCTTTTAACTTCAGTTCCTGATGTTTAATCTTCTCAAACTCTTCGGGGCGCGTAGCTAAATGCCAGTACGTTCCAACTTGCCACAAGTTTGCCGGCTTTTGACCCATAAATGTTCCATGAAAGTTAGCCAGCCAACGCACGCATGTCCGTACTTCGGACAATTCTAAGTGTTGTTTTCGCAAAGGAAACTCCACATCCAAATCTTCCAAAACAATCCACTGCTCTTTCTCTTGAGCGAATGACCCAAGAAGCCTTGGTGTTCTACAAAAGTCATTGCATTGCCCATTCCATTGTTGGTACCAGCTTGTTTCTACTTCGTAAGACTTTACTTTTCGATTATGAGATAAGTCGGTATTCCAGCCCCTAGGATGCTCGTTCTGCCTGCTCAAATCTATATGCTTAACAACCACAGTGTCTGAGGCCGAACCATCCAGTTTAAAGCGTGAAATCTTACCATAACCACTCCATAAGGATTGAATCTTTTCCGTTTCCTCGCACCCCGAAGAACTGGTGACTTTTAAAAGGTAATGCTTGAAATCGGGGTTCATAAGTTGACGAGTGTCAAATTTACTTTTTGACGAACTAGAACTATGTCATTCCAACCATCAGCACCTGAATCCAACCGATGATAAAACCAATTATGGCTCCGATGTACTCAATGAATTTGAACTCTCTTTTAAGGAGTTTCATAATCAAATCTTCCAACCTTTCGGGCGGTAAATGCGCCACTTTTTCTTTGATAATCTGCTCTACATTAAACTTCTCCTCAATGTTGGCCATGTAGCTATTTATCATGGCAGGAACAGACTCATCCACCTCATCCATAACCGATGTTTTGAACTTGGTTCTTCGCTTCTCCCCTACTATTGCCGAGGTAATCGGGTAGCTTTTAGGAAACGTGACATTGAGGTAGTAATCAATCTTAGCCTCAACAATTGCTTTGATTGAAAGAATGTTTTCTGGGTTGGCCAGTTTCTCTTTCAAGTCTTTGGATGAAAGCAGTTCTTCAGCCACCATCTTTCCTATTTTCTCAGCTACTTCTTGCTGGTTTTTTGGGAAAATTCCTTGTAGCGTATAAAGCCCAAAAAGGTTCACTGGTTCCTTCGGATGAAAAAGCATTTTCACCGCAATGTAATTGGTAAACCAACCCACCAATGCCGCTATGAACGGAAGGCTGTAAATCATCTATTTCTTCTGCGGAACATCAACCTTTAA
>JBMYXX010000425.1:0-1723 GCA_049608805.1 Flavobacteriales bacterium
GCAAATGCGGTGCTCGGAAGATTGTCGAACAACATCTTTTTCGCCTTTATGTAGTGGTCAAAAGTGTTGTGGTAGTCTAGGTGGTCGTGAGAAATGTTGGTGAAAATTGCACCTCGAAACTGCACGCCAGCAACTCTATGTTGATCCAGTGCATGAGAGCTCACTTCCATAAAGCAATACTCACATCCGGCATCAACCATTTCCGCTAAAAGCTGGTTAAGGCTGATTGGGTCTGGTGTGGTGTGCGTGGCTTTAATTTCCACGCCATAAATCAGGTTTCTAACCGTTGAGATCAGGCCAACTTTATATCCAAGCTGAATAAAAAGTTCGTAAAGAAGCGTTGCGCAGGTTGTCTTTCCGTTGGTTCCTGTAATCCCAACTAGCTTCAGATTCTCAGATGGGTTGTCAAAGAAGTTAGACGCAATTACACCAGCTGCAAATCGACTGTTTTTAACTTGAATGTAGTTGACTTCAGGAGCTAAATCCTCTGGAAGGTCTTCGCAAACAATAGCTAACGCACCTTGGTCAATTGCAGTTTGAATGAATTTGTGTCCATCAACCAAAGTGCCTTTTGCCGCAATGAAAAGCGAGAATTTCTTGGCTAAACGCGAGTCAATGCAAATGTTTTCGATAGCCACGTTTGTGGAGCCAATCACCTCTTCAATGCCCGCTTTGTATAATATGTCTTTCAGCAATTTCATGACAGGTGAATAACGATTTCGCGACCTCTTGTAACCCGTGTTCCTGGTAAAACCGATTGTCTTCTTACAACGCCAGAACCGAGCATTTTTACTTTCAATCCTGAGTTCTCTAAGAGATAAAGCGCATCCATTGCGCCCATTCCCACTACACGCGGAACTAGGTTTTCAATTACCTCACGCTCCACGATTTTAACTGTGTTTGAATCGCGTTTAGCAACCGCCCATTTAGCATCTGGGTCTTTTACTTCTGTTTTAAATTCTAGGGCTTTAAGCGCCTGAACCAAATCACGCTTTTCAGACACTTTGCAGTAGGGTAGAAGGTTGTTTGCCAGTGCTGGGTCTGTGGCTACTTCCTCGTGCATTTTAATCTGCGTAGAGTAAACCTTGTCCGAAACTTCCTTGAAAATTGGGCCTGCAACCAAGTTTCCGTAGTACACAGATTTGGTCGGAGAATCGACCACTACTATGCATGTATATTTCGGATTTTCTGCCGGGAAGTATCCAACAAACGAGGCTTGGTGACTCTTGTCTCTATGATAACTACCGCCCTTCGATATTTGCGCTGTTCCAGTCTTGCCGGCAATGGCGTAATTGGCATGCTTCAGGTTGCTAGCAGTCCCGTGATCAACAACACCTTCAAGTAATACTTTTAGCTTGTCAATAGTTTCCTGAGAGCAGATTTTTTCGTTGATTACCTCTGTTGGAAATTCCTGCTCAATTTTGCCGTGCTTCTTAATGGCTTGAACCATTTTTGGCTTAACCATTTTGCCATCATTAGCAACTGCGTTGTACAGTGTAAGAATCTGCAAAGGCGTTTGTAGTACTTCATAGCCAATGCTCATCCATGGCAAAGAAATTCCAGACCATGTTTTGTCCTCTGGAGACGCGATAGACGGTTGTCCTTCCCCTTTAATTTCTAAGCCTAATGGTTGATCCAACTTCATCTCTCTCAATCTCTCCACCAATTTTTCTGGCTTTTCTCGGTAATACTGATTCACCAGCTTAGAAAGACCAACGTTGGA
>JBMYXX010000426.1:0-1719 GCA_049608805.1 Flavobacteriales bacterium
AAAAACAGAAAGAAAACGGTTAATTCTGGTCTTTGGATTCTGAGTAAACACGAAATCAAAAACTCAGAATTCATCTTTTTTGATGGTTGCTTGGTAAGTGATTGTCAAGCGGCAAAAGGAGCGGTTTTAATAGAGGTTGAAATCAACGGACAGGTTTATCAGTTCCTCAATACACACGTACAAGCCGAGGATGGCAAGGAGTTTGCCTTGGTGCGTGCAGATCAATTTAAAACGATAGCCGATTTGCTAGACAAAAACCAAAAACCCGAAGTGCCCCAATTCATTCTTGGCGATTTAAACTCCGCCAAAAAGGTGGAAGAGGAATACGAAGGAATGATTAGTACGCTTAACGCCACAGACGGAGACGTTTCTATCCTTGATGCAAACGAGCTGAGCGTTCAGGAACCAATTACTTGGGGATGTGCAAACAACGACCTGATCAAGAAAAAATGGAAAGGACAAACCTACCTACTTGATTATGTTCTAGAGCGAAAAACGGGCTACCCTTTTAAACTCAGAAGAGAACTAAAAACATACACGCAACAATGGTCGAAAAAACGGAAACATCTGTCCGACCATTACGCCATTTCGCTTACCATACTTCCTTAATTTCGAACCGCAATTAAAAAACCATGACAAGAATATTCGCAACCCTAATTACAGCTTTAGTTTTCGTTTCAAGCGTTTCCGCTCAAGACGTTGATAAACACGAGATGTTTAGAAAAATGATGACCACAATTGACGGCATCAAAACGCTCACTTTCAAACTTGACAAAACAGAGAGAATAAAAGGGAAAATGATGCCCGGCTCGCAAGATGTGAAGTTGAATGTAACTCCTCATCAGTGCTACCTGAAAATCCATGTTCCGAATAAAGGTGCCGAGGTTTTATACCGAGAAGGCGAAAACAAAGGAGACTGTAAGGTTAACCCAAATGCGTTTCCGTTTATGACTTTAAACTTGGATCCAGATGGTAGCATTCTTAGAAAAGACCAGCACCATAGTGTGAAACAACTTGGTTTCAAATACACCGGAGATCTCTTGAATTTTGTGTACAACAAGTACAAAAGCAAGATGGATGAATACGTTTCTATCAATGGTGAGATTACGTATGACGGGCGCAAATGTTTGAACGTAACACTTACAAACAAGGAATACAAAATTGAATCATACACCGTTTTGGCTGGAGAAGACATTCTTAAAATTGCTCGTAAACTAAGGCTAGACGAATACGCTCTTTTAGAACTAAATGGCAAAAAGAATTTCGATGATGTAAAAGCTGGTCAAACCATCAAGGTTCCGAACTCACTTTGTAAGAAAATTGAGATGTACATCGATAAAGAAAACTACCTACCACTTTACCAGAAATTGTATGACGAAAAGGGCTTAATGGCAACTTACGAATACACTAATCTTGTTATCAACCCAACATTTAAACCAGGTGAGTTAACCACAGAATTCGGTGAGTACGATTTCTAATGTTTGAACTCTGAAGTTTGGTAACTAACTTCGCAACTCGTTCTTAATCTTATTTCTTATCAAGAAAGACTGAGGGATCAGGCCCAATGAAGTCTTGGCAACCTAGCGATATTCCGATAACTATCGGAACGGAAAAGGTGCTAAATCCTACCAATTGCCGTTGGCGAATGGAACGATAAGTTGAAAGTGAGAACCTTTAACAAGAACAAAACAGGGCCTTCAACGAGCAATCGTTGGAGGC
>JBMYXX010000427.1:0-1711 GCA_049608805.1 Flavobacteriales bacterium
CAAACTCTTCAATAATTGCGTCAAAGTCAATGGCATCAATCTTCGCTTCAAGTTCCGAGAAGTCTATGATTGTATCAACCATAGTTTGTTTACCGTTTTGTTCGGTTTTAACAACCATGCGCACTTTCTTGTGCTTTTCGTCCTTTTTACTTTGGGCAGAAGCTTGAAAACCGCAAATGCCAATTGCTAGAAATGCTAGAATAATTCGTTTCATGATTTAGCTTTTTTGATGAATCAAAGCTAGACCAACCGAATCTGTAAGGATGTTAAGGACTGTTTACGAATGTTAAACGCTACTCAGCGTCTTTCTTGTACTTGCGGTACAAATACTTCTGTGGGTTGTCTAAATCAACCGGACGACCTTGAACAAAAGCGTGCGTAACGTCATTGCCAATCATATCAAGCGCATCGCCATTAGAAACAAAGAGCGTGGCTTGTTTTCCAGATTCCAGCGTTCCGCATAAATCATCAAAACCAAGAATTTTAGCTGCGCTCGATGTAAGTGCCTTTACAGCTTCTTCGTATGGTAATCCGTGAGCAACAGCTGTTCCTGCGGCAAAGGGCAGGTTACGAGAACCCATGGCTTCCATATCGCCAGCATAATCGAGACAGAACAAGACCTTATTGTCATGTAAAACCTTAGCGGTTTTGAAAGGCTGATCAATGTCGTCATCATCATTTCCGGGAAGAGAGTGCGTTCTTTCTAGAATTACGGGCACATTTTTAGAGCTTAAAAAATCAACTACCAACCAAGATTCAGAGGCACCAACAACAACTGGCTTTTTTGCTCCTACTTCCTCAGAAAAAAGCACCGATTCCATTATTCCTTTGGCATCGTTTACGTGGAGGTAAAGGTTTTGCGAACCATCAAAAAGACCTTTACACGCTTCCATTTTCTGATTGAATTCAGACGCATTCTCAGAATAAGCCTTCGCTCTCAGTAAAAAAGCCTTTAGCGCATCCACCTGCTCTGAGTATTTCTTATTTGGTTTGGTCGGTCCTGGCTCTGCCCACCACCCCGTTCTTTGGAAACGATTTGGCCAGTTAATGTGAATTCCATCATCCTCTCTTAGGACCGCATCTTCCCAATTCCAACCATCTAAATGCATTACAGAGCTTGTTCCACAAATTCTTCCAGAACGTGGTGTTGCTTGCGTAATTAGGACACCATTTGAACGCACCGTTGGTGAGATTCTACTGTCGGTATTAAAAGCTGTGATTGCTCTTACTTCTGGCTTAAAGAGACCTGTTTCAGAATAATCTCTAGAAGCACGAACAGCGTCAACTTCCGTAATGCCCAACGTATTATTTGGGCTGATAAAACCTGGGTAAACGTGCTTTCCTGTTACATCAATAATGTCAGCCTCTTCTGGGTTTAGCTTTACGGAGCCAGTTGGTTTTACAAACGTGATTTTCCCGTTTTCAATACCGATTGCCGCATTTTCCATTACCTCACCGTTGCCAATATGAGCAATAGCGCCATTAAGCACAATGGCCTTTTCTGGCATAGCGCCAGGACTTGGTATTTGCGCAAACGCAGTTGTTACCGCGCAGATAAACAGCGTTGTGAAAATTGATTTCATGTTCTTCATCGCTTATGGTTCAAGTGTATCGCAGTGATACAAGTGGTGTTCTTTTTTAGATGGTTTGTTGGCTTTGGCTCCGCCTTTTTTGGCCGCAATCATCTTCTGAATAATTCTGTTTCTTTCTT
>JBMYXX010000428.1:0-1700 GCA_049608805.1 Flavobacteriales bacterium
GTTGTTCAGGTAGGAAGTCCTGTTGCTTATATAACAACCGATGCTTCTGAAACTGCAGAAGCTCCAAAATCGGCACCAGCACCTGTTGCTGAAGTAACCACGGCTCCTGTTGCTGAAACGGTTGCAGTTGCATCTAATGGAAGTTCATCTAACGGTGTGGCTGAAGTTGTAGATGTTCCAAGAAGAAGCGAGTCTGGGAAATTCTATTCTCCATTAGTAAGAACAATTGCTAAGACTGAGGGTATTTCGGTTCAGGAATTAGAGGCTATTTCAGGTTCGGGAAGAGAAGGAAGGGTCACCAAAACCGATATCCTCAATTACCTACCTAATAAAGGAAGTCAACCTGCTCCTCAGGCTCAGCCTGCATCAGCGCCAGCTCCTGCTGTTTCTAAACCAACGGCTGCTCATCAAGCATCAATTCCGTTAATGGAAGGAGATGAAATTGTTGAAATGGACCGGATGCGTAAGCTTATTGCTGAACATATGGTTGCCAGCGTTCATACATCTCCGCATGTTACAAGTTATGTTGAGGCTGATGTTACGAATTTGGTAATGTGGAGAAATAAAGTGAAGGATGAATTCCTGAAGCGAGAAGGCGAAAAGCTCACATTTACTCCAATTTTTATTGAATGCTTGGTAAATGCGATAAAAGAAATGCCTGGGGTCAACGTTTCTCTTGACGGACAGAACATCATTAAACGTAAGTCTATTAATATGGGTATGGCCGCGGCCATGCCATCGGGCAACCTTATTGTTCCTGTTATCAAAAATGCCGACCAAAAAAACCTTCTAGGCCTTACTAAAGCTGTTAACGATTTAGCTAACCGAGCCAGAAATAATAAGCTTAAGCCAGAAGAAATTCAAGGTGGAACATACACGCTTACCAACGTTGGAACGTTTGGCAACGTTATGGGAACTCCAATTATAAATCAGCCGCAGGTTGCAATTATGGCTGTTGGTGCTATTAGAAAGAAGCCAGCGGTTATCGAAACTCCAGCAGGAGATGCAATCGCAATTCGCCACATGATGTTCCTGTCTCATTCTTACGACCATCGTATTGTTGATGGTGCTTTAGGAGGTTCTTTTGTGAGAAAGGTTGCAGATTTCCTAGAAAACTGGGACGTTAACAGAACCATTTAGCATTATTTACGTAAGGGTTTATCCGAAGCTAATTCGGGTTGAAAAAATCAACTGGATATCCAGTAAACCTATTTGTAAAACATGAGCCGACCGCTACTTCTTCCCCTTGTGGTATGTCTGTTATTTAGCGCGCAAACGTTTGCACAGCGTAAGGTTGATAAGAACGGCCACTTTAAAAGAATTTATCCAGTTGCCAATGAGCAGCTAGAGGCTGGTAGAGCGGCTAGGGCAGTCAAGAACTTCCTCGATTTGCACGAGCTTGATCCAAAGAACGCACACATTAACTATAAAGTTGGTCGTAGTTACCTTCTCCTTAACGGAGAAAAACAAGAGGCTGTTGGCTATTTAGAGAAATCTGTTGTTCGCACCAGTTCTAGAGCAAAGAACAACTACAAGGAAAAGGATGCTCCACTTGACGCTTATTTCTATTTGGCGCGTGCATATCATCTAGATTCTCAGTTTGATAATGCTATAGCAGCTTACCGTAAATACGCCAAAGTTGCAAGTGGAATTGGGAAAGAAAAAAAGGAAGAAATAGAATGGATGATTCAGACTTGCAT
>JBMYXX010000429.1:0-1648 GCA_049608805.1 Flavobacteriales bacterium
AACGTACCGCTGACGGTATCTAAACTCCGCATCGTTTACCGCATCATGCACCTTTCCATCTGCATCGGTTTTAACCACAGGAAGCGGTTTTAGAGACTTGCTCAGCATGGTCAGTTCCTCTACATGAATAGATGTTTCGCCTACTTGAGTTTTGAAAACGTGACCTTTTATGCCGATGAAATCGCCACGGTCCATCAGCTTTTTGAATACATCGTTGTAAAGCGTCTTATCCTCCCCCGGACAAATAGTATCTCGTGCTATGTAAATCTGAATTCTGCCGCTTGCATCTTGCAGCTCAGCAAACGAAGCCTTGCCCATCACGCGAGAGCTCATCATTCGCCCAGCAAGAACAACATCCTTCATTTCCTTGCCGTCCACGAACTGTTTCTTCACCTCTTCGGCAGTAATATTTACTGGGAATTCTGCCGCTGGATACGGGTCAATTCCAAGGTCGATGAGTTTCTTGAGGGCTTCCCTTCTTACAATCTCCTGTTCGCTTAGCTCTTGCATGCTTAAAATTTTGCGCAAAGATAATTATCGCCCCAACGTGCGTACTTGGCTACCGAACACGATTAGATTAGATTTGTCGCGCCCTAAAAAAGCGACATTATGAAAGAACTTATTAAAGACTTCACCAATCAGATTGCTCACGCAATCGTTATTGGCAATGCATATTCTCCATCAGAGAAAAGAAGAAAGCTATCGAATGTGCTTATTTCTGGCCTTGGAGGTTCAGGAATTGGCGGAACAATTGCAGCTGAGGTAGTTGCTTCTGAAGCAAGAATGCCGATTGCTACAAACAACGGCTATTTCATTCCGGGATTTGTAGATGACGAAACGCTTTTCTTGGCTTGTTCTTACTCTGGAAATACGGAGGAAACAGTGAGCGCAGCCGCGCTAGCTCATGAAAAAGGAGCTAAGGTTATAGTGATTTCTAGCGGAGGTAAGCTGAAAGAAATGTCTGCAACTCATAACTGGGATTACATCGGTATTCCTGGAGGCCAACCGCCACGAGCCAGTTTTGGGCTTTCGTTTCCACAAGTCTTGTACGTTTTGCACGCGCACAACATCATTTCCAAGTCTTTTGAAAAGGAATTGGAAGCAACCATTAAATTGTTGGATGAAAATGAAGATGGCGTCCAAAAAGAGGCAATGGATGTAACCGATAAACTGGCAAACAAGATTCCTGTGATTTATGCCGCTGATGGTTTTGGTGGAGTTGCAACGCGTTTCCGGCAGCAGGTAAACGAAAACAGTAAAATGCTTTGTTGGCATCACGTTATTCCAGAAATGAACCATAACGAATTGGTTGGCTGGAGAACAAAGGATGATAATTTGGCTGTTGTTCTATTCAGAAACGAGTCGGATTTTAAGAATATTCAGGCACGGATGGATATTAACAAAGGCACATTTTCGGAATACACTGATACCACCGTGGAAATCTGGTCTAAAGGCTCAAGCGATTTGCAAAGAGTGCTTTACCTAATTCATATTGGAGATTGGATTTCACTTTTCCTTGGAGAGAAAAAAGGAGTTGATATTACTGAAGTAAAGGTGATTGATCATCTGAAAGGAGAGTTGGCAAAGCTTAGCTAATGGCTGAGTACCTAAAGTTCGGAATATCCATATCGTTCATATCATGGATGGT
>JBMYXX010000430.1:0-1581 GCA_049608805.1 Flavobacteriales bacterium
AATCGTGAGATAAGAGGGTTAACGGGTGGTGTTGCAGGTCAGGTTATTTGTATTGTGAATACAGATTCTAATGACAAGGTTAAATTTAAGAAGAACGTTGGGACACAACGATTCAGAGAAGATTTAAATGCAGAGAAAAAGAAAGGCGCTATCATTATGTATAATGGTTCAAACTGGTACGTTCTGTCTAAACATTGAGATTATAGCGTAGCTAAAAAAGCAAAAGGGCGTTCAGCAATGAACGCCCTTTTTGTATTTTCAACTCTTCATGTGGAAAGAAGGAAACAACCAACTGGTAGCCAGTTTCGAGTTCAATGATTTTGTTGAAGCTTTCGGCTTTATGACTCAAGTGGCTCTACTAGCCGAAAAAATGAATCATCACCCAGAATGGAGCAATGTTTACAATAAGGTAGAAATACGACTTTGTACGCACGATGCTGGGAGTATTGTAACGCAAACTGACCGTGATTTGGCCTCGAAAATTGAACAGCTCTACAAGGAATGAATTACGCACTTCTGTTTAAAATTGCCAATGTTTCGGTCGTTCCGGCTTGGCTGCTTTTGATTATTCTGCCGAGGCATAAAATCACAAAAGCGGTTGTTCATTCTTATTTGTACCCAGTCGTTCTTGGCGTGCTTTATACCGTTTTGATGATTGTTTCTTGGGGCGGAGAAGGTGGAATGGATTCTCTTGAAAATCTCAAATTGTCCTTTGGAAGAGATGAAATATTAGTCCTAGGCTGGGTACATTATTTGGTGTTCGATTTATTCATTGGAGCTTGGATAGTAAGAGATTCAAAAAGCAACGGAATAGCGCATTGGAAAATCATTCCATCTCTGTTGTTTACGCTCTTTGCTGGCCCAATTGGTTTGCTTTCCTACTTGTTTCTAAGGAGAATTTCTACTAAGAAATTGACGTTATGAACAGGTAAAACTGTTAGCAATCCACTCTGATTGTTAAAAACATGCCGATTTTGCCCCTTGTAGATAGGCTAACTTTGCATCACCAAACGGAATGACACATGAGTAAGATTATCGCCATTGCAAATCAGAAAGGAGGAGTTGGAAAAACAACCACCGCAATAAACCTGGCCGCTAGTTTGGCGGTTTTAGAATACAAGGTGTTGTTGGTTGATGCAGACCCACAGGCAAATTCTACATCTGGTGTTGGCTTTGATCCACGAAACGTGAAAACCAGCATTTACGAGTGCATTATTGGCGAAGCGGAACCAAAAGACATTATTCTTCATACCGAGACACCAAACTTAGATGTGCTTCCTGCACATATTGATTTGGTAGGTGCTGAGATTGAGATGATAAACCTTCCAAATAGGGAGATGATGGTTAAGCTGGCGCTGAACAAAATCAAGAACAACTACGATTTTATCGTTCTAGATTGTTCGCCTTCTCTAGGGTTAATTACGGTTAACTGTCTTACCGCTGCCGATAGCGTACTGATTCCTATTCAGTGCGAATATTTCGCTTTGGAAGGACTAGGAAAATTGTTGAATACGGTTAAAATTGTTCAGGCAAGATTGAACCCAGATTTAGAAATGGAAGGTTTACTTCTTACAATGTATG
>JBMYXX010000431.1:0-1576 GCA_049608805.1 Flavobacteriales bacterium
GTTGACGATTATAAGGAGGAAGAGAAAATTGATCGGATTAAAGCGGTCATTTTTGTTGAGCGAGAATCACAAAAAATTATTGTGATTGGACAAGGTGGCAGAGCGATTAAAAGAGTTGGAATTGATGCACGACAGCACATTGAAAACTTCATTAAAAAGAAAGTATATCTGGAGCTAACTGTTAAGGTTAGAAAAGATTGGAGAAGTAACGATAGAGACCTTAAAGAATTCGGATACACGTAAATCATGAGCAATATTGTAGCAATAGTAGGTCGGCCAAATGTGGGCAAATCGACCTTATTTAACCGACTGATTGGAGAACGACAAGCCATTGTTGATGAAGCAAGCGGTGTAACACGAGATAGAACCTACGGCAAGTCTGAGTGGAACGGGGTTGAGTTTAACGTAATTGATTCTGGCGGATACATTCAGGGTTCTGAAGATGTGTTTGAAGGTGAGATTAGAAAGCAAGTGGAAATTGCCATTTCTGAGGCTAGCGTAATTCTTTTCGTTGTTGATGTTAGCTCGGGAATTATGGGGCCAGATGAAGTTGTGGCTTCGGTTCTTCGCAAAGCGGAAAAACCAATAATGGTGGTTGTAAACAAGGTTGACAACAGCGAAAGAATTGCTGATGCTACCGAATTTTACGCTTTAGGCTTGGGCGATTATTTCTGCATTTCTAGTATTAATGGAAGCGGAACTGGTGAGCTTCTGGATGATTTGGTTACCCACTTAGACGCTGAAACCGATGAAGAGGAATCTGACTTACCAAGGTTTGCAATTGTTGGCCGTCCGAATGTGGGAAAATCGAGTTTAACGAATGCGTTGCTTGGCGAAGACAGAAATATTGTAACCGACATTGCTGGCACCACCAGAGATACCATTGATAGTTATTACAATGGGTACGGATTTGAATTTACCTTGGTTGATACTGCTGGTATTAGGAAGAAGAAATCTGTACATGAAGACGTAGAATTCTATTCTGTACTTCGGTCTTTACGAGCAATTGAAGGAAGCGATGTTTGCATTATGATGATTGATGCGACACAAGGTTTTGAGCATCAGGACATGGCTATTCTTGGGCTTGCTCAAAAAAACCACAAAGGCATTGTGATTTTGGTGAATAAGTGGGATTTGGTTGAGAAGGATACCATGAGCGCAAAGGAATACACCGAGCTTATTCATAGAAAAATGGCTCCATTTAACGATGTGCCGGTGCTGTTTGTGAGCGCGCTCACTAAACAAAGAATTCATAAAGCGCTAGAAACTGCAGTTCAGGTTTACAAGAATAGAACTACACGGATTGCTACTAAGAAATTGAATGATTTAATGCTGCCAATTATTGAGAGAACGCCTCCTCCAGCAGTAAAACATCATTATATCAAGATTAAATACGTTACTCAATTACCAACGCACTTCCCTGCTTTTGCGTTTTTCTGTAATCATCCAAAATATGTGAGAGAAGACTACAGAAGATTCTTAGAAAACAAGCTGAGGGAGCAATATGATTTTAATGGTGTTCCCATTGAGATTTATATGAGGAAAAAGTAAAGCACAAAAAAAAGGGTCAGATAAA
>JBMYXX010000432.1:0-1571 GCA_049608805.1 Flavobacteriales bacterium
TTGATGCAGAAACAGACGCATGCGCTAATTGCTGCACAGACAACAACAATATTATTCAAGGTTTCCCGGTAGATTCTATCATCAAATGTGAGGTTTACGGGGAGCAGCAAGCTAGCGTAACGGGCACGTTCGTGGATAACGCAGGAGCTGTTCATCAAATAAACGAAAGCGTTTACGTTACAGCTTTTGATACGGCTGTGGTAAACGTGTTTTATTAAGGTTTGCTCGCGCCATAGTATCTTTACCACATGAGCCAAGACCAAGACCTCAAACTCGGAGATTACAATCCAGACTTTACTCCGCCATCTGTTGACTTTGCTATGAATATGACGGCCGTTGGCCGAGCCTATTTTCAACCTCAGTTTTTTGGGCTAGAAAATCTAGACGCTGATAAGCCTGCTATGTACGTTACCAACCATAATGTACTTGGTGTGCTTGATGGAACGCTCTGGGCGGCAGAAATGTACATGCAAAAGGGAATTTTTGCGCGTTCGTTGGTAGATAATCTACACTACATGGTTCCTGGTTGGAAAGACCTTGCGGGAAAAATGGGTTTTGTTCGCGGCACGCGTGAAAACTGTGCTGAAATGATGAAACACGGAGAACACATTATGGTGTACCCTGGAGGAGGAAGAGAAACCTGTAAGCGAAAAGGGGAGAAATATAAACTCACGTGGAAAAAGCGAACTGGGTTTGCCCGAATGGCTATTGAGCAGGGTTACGATATTATAACGGTTGCACAGGTTGGTCAAGAAGATTCGTTTGATATTGTGATGGATGGAGATGAGTTGATGGAAACCAAGTTTGGCGATTGGCTGCGCGAGAAAGGAATTGCCGAGAAATACTTGAAAGGCGGAGATACCATGTTTCCGATTGTGAGAGGAATTGGCCCAACTATGTTGCCACGGCCAGAAAAGCAGTACTACTCTTTTGGTCAGCGCATTTCAACCAAAGAATACAAGGGTAAAACAGACGAAGACACACTTTGGGATTTAAGAACAAAAGTGGAGAACCATCTAGAATTAGAAATCACCAAAATGCGGATACAAAAACTGCAAGATGGTGAAGGAAGCTGGCTCAGAAGTTTGCTAAATAAGTTTTAGCCGAAGGTCTGAACGAGCCAAAAAATTAGTGCTAAGGTTAACAGGACCAACGGAACTCCAAGCAACAGAATGGATACGCTTAACCAAACAGGACGTTTTTTTCTCCTTTCACCTACCCAGAACCTCGTTTTTGCTCCAATTACACCCAGCGTGGAGTAGATAAACAGGTTGACAAATATTTGACCGTCCATTCCGATGTTGTACAGTAAAAGTGCGACCACAAATGCACTTAGATAAATTGGCAATACAGTGTAAATCAGATTTCCTACAAAAGCACTAGCATAGTTAGGCCCGTCTAATTTCGTGTTACAATCAAGGCTAGAATCGTAGGCATTCTTAATAGCAGTTAACTCTTGTTCCACTCCTTTAAGCCCAAAAATAGAATGGCCATCGATATTGATAATCACTTTATTCTCTACAACTTCTGCAAACACATATTTTTCTGAAGAGAGTATGCTGCCACCAACT
>JBMYXX010000433.1:0-1545 GCA_049608805.1 Flavobacteriales bacterium
CAAAGCGAAAACCAAAAACTGGCATTTTACCATGCTTTACCGCTATTGGTATTACTGGTATTCCCAGCACTTCAAAAGGCTTATTCTCTATTTGATGGAACTGGACTACTGGCGCTCCCGGATATGGATTTTTTGCAAAGGCATAATGGAAAATGGTTCTCAAAGATTCTTCAACAGCAGCAGAACCATAAAGCGGCATATTCTTGCGCTGCAAAAAATTGATGGCTCTAATGTCGTCCAAACCAGAAACGTGGTCCATGTGTTCGTGCGTAAACAGCACGGCATCGGCATCTACATTATTAGACCTCAGCATTTGTTGCCTGAAATCTGGCCCAGTATCAATCACAATTTTTTGGTCGTTAGCCGAAACAATTACAGAACTACGTAACCTGTTATCGCGATAATCGTCTGATATACAAACCGCGCAATTACAGCCCAAAACAGGAACGCCCTGAGATGTACCAGTACCCAAAAATTCTAATGTAATAGATTGGCTCATTCTAACTTCAAATATAGCCCGAACCACATTGGTTTAAACAAGAAGCAAAAACCATGGTCAATGGCTATTTTTGAGGCAATGCGAAGGTTGCTACCTATTCTAGTTTCGGTTCTGTTTTTATCTCTAGAAAACAGTTTCTCTCAAGAAGGATTACCCTTTTTAACTGAGGTAGAAATTGATGGTAGATACAGCAATTCACGGATTGGAAGTATTATTCAAGATGGTGAAGAAACCATGTTTTTTTCCACCTCGCGAGGTGTTCTGAAGTTTGACGGCTCTACCTGGGAGTTAATTACAACTCCATCTCCTGCCACAGAAGTATTTTATCATCAAGCATCGAACAGAATTTTTGTTGCGCTCAAAAATGGAGCTGCAGAAATTCTTCAATCCGATTCTGGAACGTATAAAGTTCAGGCCATTCCTGGCGTTTCGGCCAACAGGCCTGTCAACAGAATAATAAATGAGGGAACTGAAGTTTATTTTATTGGCGATGATGTGTTCTACGCGTTAAATCCGCTGAAAGATGAGGATGCAAGAACATTTGAGTTTGAAGACCGAATGATTAACGGAGCTTTTGTTTTTAGACAAAATCTGTTCTTAATTTTTTATCAGGAAGGCTTGTTTACATGGTCAAATAATGAGCTGGTTTCGGTTGGAAAGCATGAAAAAGTTACGGATGATCAAATGCTCTTCAGCTTTCAGACCAACAATGGAACTTACGTTGGGTTTGACCACGATGTACTGTTTCTCTTCAACGGAAATTCGTTTAAACCCGTAAGGCCGCAGCTTGAGAAATTCTTGAATGAAAACCTTCTTTCTGATGGTTTGCTTCTGAATGATTCTTTGATGGCTCTTTCCACGTTGGCCGGTGGAGCAATCATTGTAAACACTGATAGTCAGACCATTAAACATCGGTTTGACTATGCAACCGGAGTAAAAGACAACGAGATTTTCTGCCTTGGAAAGGATGGAGATGAAGGTCTTTGGCTAGCGTTTGAATCTGGCCTTAGCCGAGTTGACATTAACCAACCGGTAAAAAGCTTTAA
>JBMYXX010000434.1:0-1541 GCA_049608805.1 Flavobacteriales bacterium
GCTTCGAAGTTAAGCAAACGGTTTCCGCGTTTGAAATGATGATGGTCAGCGCTTCTGCTGGGCGCTACAAATTTTTAACTGAACGTAAATACTTTACGACATGCCTCGGTAACTTTGGTCTTGATGAAGCATTGGACATCAGAAATTTTTGAATACGGCTTATCAGAGGGAAAACTTTTGCACATTACTGATGTCGAAAACGGACTACGTTGCGAGTGTGTTTGTCCAAGCTGCGAGGAGGCTTTGGTGGCTGTGAACAACATTCGGGGAACGAAACCGAGACCCTACTTCCGACATTACTCTAAGATAAACTGTGACCACAAAACATATAATGAGACTGTGGTTCATTATATGGCAAAGCAAATAATTGAAGAAACCGGGTATTTGCTTGTACCCAAAATTGAACTTCGTTTAGAAGATAATTACAGAGAGTATTGGACCGACTTGGAGCCTGATGAATTGCCAAGTATCGAAAATCTGCCAAGTTGTATCGGGAATACGCAAACTTCTGTTAAGCTACAATTTGACCGTATTGTAATTGAGAAGAAAAAGAACCAAATCAGACCAGACGTTCAGGTTTTTATTGGCGGAAAGAACAAGGTGGAGAGGGCTTTGATTGTGGAAGTTGCGTACTCACATTTCGTTGATGAGGAAAAACTAAAGAAGATTAAAAGCGATGGTTTAGACGCAATAGAAATAGACCTATCTAAGCTGGATAAAAACTCAGGAAATGAGGACATATACAATCGAATGTATTCTGATAGCAACCATGTTAAATGGCTTAACAATGGCAAGTTAAATAATGCTGTTGCTAATAAACTGAACCAGGCACTGGCGGTTCGGAACTACATAATGGATGAATGCTTGGCAACGAAGACCTACGCAAATTTAAGGCAGGTTTACAATTGTCCATTGAAAAAGCAATACGATGGAAAACGATATGTGTTAGTAGAAAATCAATGCCAAAGATGCAGACATTTCATAACCTTAGAGGAAGATGCTAATTACCACTTGGAGATGTATAAGTATGAGAAAGAGGAGTTGGAAGAATATGGAGAAGACACGTCACACCTTCTGGACAAGTACGGAGACAAGTTATCCCATAAGGACGGGAAACTACTTTGTGCTGGAAATATTAAAGGTCGATTACGAAAGAAGATTATTGAGGCGAACATTTATCCTTTGAATGCACTTGGTTAACATCCCTGAGCGTTTGGCTGGTTTTTCCGCTGACCTTGGCTCGAAGCTTGCGTTAGCGATTGAAGCGGTTACCCCGCACCACGCTTTTCGCGTGGGAGGAGTAAAAGCGGAAAGCGCGACCCTTTTGGGAAACGCCCTTCGACAAGCTCAGGATGACACCCTAAAACAAATTTCAATTCAGGTAAATTAGCGACCGTAATGAGATACGCAGTTCTTGTTTCTTTTTTGATGTTCACGCAACTGGCGTTTGGGCAGGATATGCAGTATGCACGGGAGGTGCTAAACCAGCTTTGCTCTGATGATTTGGCCGGTCGTGGATACGTAGAAGACGGAGATAATGC
>JBMYXX010000435.1:0-1540 GCA_049608805.1 Flavobacteriales bacterium
GTACCAACTTTAAACCCGCCAGCCGAATGGTAAACACGAAACTTTTTGAATTGGAAATAAGGCTCAGCCATTATTGCAAGATGCTAATTCGTTTACTTACACCAAACCGCTTTTCGTAGCGTCACCCTGAACTTGTTCCGATAGCTATCGGAACAGGGTCTGTTTGAATAGATACTGAAACAAGTTCAGCATGATACGTTCTAATGGTTTCGAATTTGAAGACTGATTACCCGTTTACGTAAAGGTCAATCAACCCATCTGGTGCCTCAATCTTTATTAACCGAGCATCCATGTCAATTTCCTTTACAATGGCATCAACCCAAGGAACCAGAATCAAATTGTCGTCTTGTTCTATTTCAATCACTGGATGCTGAGCGGTTTCCATAATACCCGAGACCAAACCAATTTGTCCCTTTTCAGAATCCTCAACCCTAAAACCAACCAACTCTTCGGTTGCTTCAGTCTTAACGCCAACAAAGCTAGACTCCTCCATCAGCATCTCTTTACCAACGTATTTGTCGGCAGCCTCTAGTGTATCAATTTCTTCCAATTTCATAATCCAAAGATTATGAGAGGCAGCAGAACATTCTTCTACAAAAAAAGGAACCGGCCCACCCTGTAATTGGATGAAGACCGGTTCTTCTTTTTCAATCGGTGGCAAGCCAGCCGAGTGTATGTTTACTTTAAAGAACCCCTTAAGACCGTGAGACCGAGTTATGGTTCCAAGGACTTTAAGGTTATCCACGACTTACGCCTTTGGCTCTTCTTTAGCTTCTTCTGCAGCAGGCTCTTCAGCCTTCGCTTCGGCAGCTGGTGCTGCTTCTTCAGCTTTCTCCTCTACAGGAGCAGCTTCTGCAACAGGCTCAGCAGCTGGCGCTTCTTCCGCAGCAGCTTCTGGTGCAGCCTCAGCTACCTCCTCTTCTACTTCTGGTGCAGCAGCGGCAGCCTCAGCAGCAGCGGCAGCTTCAACCTCTGCAGTTAATGCAGATTGCTTAGCAGCAACAGCAGCAGCTTTCGCTTCCTTAACGGCAGCTTCAGCTTTCAAGGCATCAGCTTTAGCGCTATCCTTTGCTTTTGCAATGGCATTAGCTCCGTCCTGAATCTTGTTCGACTTTTCGTTCATCCATGCTTCGAACTTAGCATCAGCTTCTTCTTGTGTAAAAGCTCCTTTTTTAACTCCACCGTTAAGGTGTTTTTTATAGAGAACTCCCTTGTAAGAAAGAATCGCCCGACAAGTGTCGGTAGGCTGAGCTCCATTCTCCAACCACTTCAACGCACCATCAGTATCAAGCTCGATGGTTGCTGGATTAGTGTTCGGATTGTAAACTCCCAACTTTTCAATGTTCTTCCCATCTCGTGGGGCGCGTGAATCGGCTACTACAATATGAAAAAATGCGTAGCTTTTTCTTCCGTGTCTCTGCAATCTAATTTTAGTTGGCATATGACTTTTTTATTTGTTACAAATTTTGGGGCTGCAAAAATGCGATAATACTTGTTAATATACAAGCACGTTTTTCAAATCATTTTCACAGACTTAAAA
>JBMYXX010000436.1:0-1536 GCA_049608805.1 Flavobacteriales bacterium
GCTTTATTTCAATGAGCTATCAGAACTCACTAAGAATTACAAAGCGGCTTCAAACTGGGTTACGGGAGATATCAAATCGTACTTGAACGAATACGCGGTTCACATGGAAGATTTTCCGTTGAAGCCGCAATCTGTCGCAGACCTTATTGCTCTTATTGATGATGGAAAAATCAGCCATTCGGTTGCATCTCAAAAAGTGTTTCCAGAACTGTGCAAAAACCCAGAATCAACTCCGTTAAACATCGCGGAGCAATTAGATTTAATTCAGGAAAGTGATTCTAATCAATTAGAAGAATGGGTTGATGCTGCGCTGGCGGCTTATCCTGATAAGGTTGAAGAATACCGAGGAGGAAAGAAAGGCGTGCTCGGTCTGTTTATGGGAGAAGTGATGAAACTGAGCAAGGGAAAAGCAGACCCAAAAGCTGCAAATCAACTAGTTAGACAAAAGTTAGACGCATAATGAAAAGAGTATTGTTAGGTTCAATTGCAGCACTCCTGCTCTTTGCAGGATGCAGCGAAAGCGGAACCAAAGTGAGTGGAACTATTGAAAATGCAGCCGGAGAAACAATCCTTCTAGAAAGGCTTACTTCAACCTCTGGCACAGCCGTAGATTCTTGCGAAGTAAGTTCTTCTGGAGATTTTGAATTGAGCGCAGGAGAAGAAATCGAAGATGGATTTTACCGCCTCAGCCTCGACCCAAAAAACTTTGTAATTCTTCTGTTAGAAAATGGCCAGCAAGTAAGCCTTACCGGAAACTTGGTTGATTTTTACAATAGTTGTGCGGTTACAGGTTCAGAAGGAACAATGTCTATTAGAAAATTAGACAGGGTTCTGAGACGCGATTTTGAGAAAACGGATAGTCTTAAAAAGGTGTTTCAAGCACATCAGCAGGTTGGACATCCGCGTCTCGATTCAATTGCCCAGGCAATTGATGCTTCTTTCCAATCCATGAAAATTAACAACCGCCAATTCATCGTTAAACTGATAGATGACAACCTTAATTCATTGGTAAGTTTATCTGCGGTTCAATCTTTAAACCCTGAAACGGATTTTGAAATTTTTGAGAAAGTTGAAGAGAACTTGTTAGCCGCAAAGCCAGAATCTGAGTACGTGCAACAATTCAAACTTCAAATGGCAGACATTCGCTCTAGAAATCAGGCTTCGGCCAGAACGGGAGTTGGTGCAGAAGCACCCGAAATTGCATTAGTATCTCCTGATGGCGAAGCAATAAAACTCAGCGATTTTCGTGGTAAGATTACTATGATTGACTTCTGGGCATCTTGGTGTAAACCTTGCAGAATGGAAAATCCGAATGTGGTGCGTGTTTATAATCGTTTTAAAGACAAAGGCTTTGAAATTTTTGGTGTGAGTTTAGACAAAGACCAAGACCAATGGATACAGGCAATTGCGCAAGATGGACTAACATGGAAGCATGGTTCTGAACTTAAATTCTGGCAATCGAGCTTTGTACCAGCTTACAATTTAAACGGAATTCCAATGACGTATTTGTTAGACGAAAACGGAATAATCATTGCT
>JBMYXX010000437.1:0-1534 GCA_049608805.1 Flavobacteriales bacterium
TTCTTTTCGAAAGAGAAAAAGGAAAAGCTTGATGAAGGCTTGGAGAAAACACGTGAAGGTGTTTTTTCTAAACTGACGAAAGCTGTAATCGGTAAGTCGAAGGTTGATGACGAAGTTCTAGACAACCTTGAGGAAGTGTTGGTTACTTCTGATGTAGGTGTAGATACCACGCTGAAAATTATTGAGCGTATTGAAGCACGAGTTTCAGAAGATAAGTACGTAGGTACAGATCAGCTGAATAAAATGCTTCAAGAGGAGATTGTTGCTCTTCTAAAAGAAAACAACAGCGGTGATGTTGATGGATTACCTATTCCTGAAGACACTAAACCGTATGTGATTATGGTTGTTGGCGTAAACGGAGTTGGAAAAACAACTACCATTGGAAAACTAGCTCATCAACTTAAATCTTCTGGTAAAAATGTGGTTCTAGGTGCGGCAGATACGTTTAGAGCTGCGGCTGTTGACCAATTGATTATTTGGGGAGAACGCGTTGGGGTTCCTGTTGTTAACCAAGGAATGAATGCTGACCCTGCTTCTGTGGCATTTGACACGCTTGAATCTGCGGTTGCTAAGAATGCCGATGTTGCCATTATAGACACGGCAGGTCGTCTGCATAATAAGGTTAACCTTATGAACGAGTTGACCAAAATCCGTAGGGTGATGGACAAGGTTGTGCCAGGCGCTCCACACGAAATCCTTTTGGTACTAGATGCTTCTACTGGACAAAACGCCATAGAGCAAGCCAAGCAATTTGTAAAAGCCACTGAGGTTAATGCACTAGCGCTTACTAAGTTGGACGGAACCGCTAAGGGTGGTGTGGTAATTGGAATTTCTGACCAATTCAAGATTCCTGTAAAATACATTGGCGTGGGAGAAGGAATGGAAGACCTTCAAGTATTCAATCGCGAAGCATTTGTTGACTCACTTTTTCCGAACAATTAAGCTTTGAAAGCAAGAACTCTCAAAAAGAACAAGATTAACGTTGTAACGTTAGGCTGTTCTAAAAATATCTACGATAGCGAAGTTTTGATGGGCCAATTGCAGGCCAATGACATCGAAGCTGAACACGAATCCACAGAGGATGATGCCAATATAGTTGTCATCAACACGTGCGGTTTTATCGATAATGCGAAGGAAGAAAGTATTGATACCATTCTACGATTTGCACAAGCAAAGGAAGATGGTTTGGTGGAGAAAGTGTTCGTTACTGGATGCTTATCGGAACGCTATAAACCTGACTTAGAAAAAGAGATTGAAAACGTTGACCAGTATTTCGGAACACGTGACCTGCCGAAGCTTTTAAAGGTTCTTGGTGCAGATTACAAGCACGAATTAGTTGGTGAACGATTGTTGACCACGCTATCGCATTACGCATATTTTAAGGTCTCTGAAGGTTGTGACAGACCATGCTCTTTTTGCGCTATTCCGCTTATGCGCGGTAAGCATAAATCAACGCCAATTGAAGAATTGGTGGAATCAGCTAAGAAATTGGCCGCCAAAGGTGTGAAAGAGTTGATGGTTATTGCGCAAGATT
>JBMYXX010000438.1:0-1456 GCA_049608805.1 Flavobacteriales bacterium
GTTGCATGAAACTCGCCCAGTTCCAATAGCGGTCTTTTGCCCCTAATTGAACTCCGTTGCTGAATTTTTGTAGCTGTAGCACCTTGCTGCCAAAGCCGGAATTTCTTGAGCCTGAAAGAAGAAACCAAAGCGGTTTAAGTGCAGCAACCATTTGCTCTGTAATACCAAGATTTCGTGCTCGAAATTCAGCCGCGTGCTTGTTATAACCCGAGAATAATTCATCGGCTCCATCTCCGGAGAGAGCAACAGTTACATGCTTTCTTGTGTGCCGACAAAGAATGTGGACAGGTAGGGCAGAGGAGTCAGCAAATGGCCTGTCGATGTAATTCAATACATGATGCAAATCTGCATACAAATCATCATTTGTGAGTTTGAAAACGGTATGGTTTGAGCCGATTTTCTTTGCTACGGCTTCCGCATAATGCGTCTCATCAAACAGTGGCTCATCAGCATAACCTATAGAAAAGGTGTTTAGCTTATCGGTGTGTTTGGCTGCCAGCGTTGCAATGATGGAACTATCAATTCCGCCACTTAGAAAAGAACCCAAAGGAACGTCAGAAACCATTCTTCGCTGAACCGATTTCTCCATTAACTCACGCAGTTTCTGCTGCGCCTGCTCGTAAGACATCTTTGTCTTCAGGGCAGTAGGTTTTGGGATTCTCCAATATGTTCCTGTTGTCACCCTGAGCGAAGTCGAAGGGTCTAGTCCACCAATCTTCATCCAAGTACCTGGTTCCATTTCCTGTGCATTCTCGAAAATAGTTTCAGGATAAGGCGTGTAATTGAACTGGTGATAAAGGAATTGTGAGTTTTTATCGATGTTTTTCGGGATGCCAAAAGCCATTAACGATTTCATCTCACTTCCAAAGACTATTGCATTCTCATCTTGGTAGATAAGAAGTGGTTTGATGCCCATTCGGTCTCTGGCCAAAAACAATTGGTCCGTTTGCCTATCGTGAATGGCAAAGGCGAAAAAGCCGTTGAGTTTGTTAAGTACATCTTCTCCCCATTCAATAAAACCTTGAAGTAGGATTTCGGTATCTGAACTCGTTCTTGATCGGAAGTTGGCTAACTCCTCCTCAATCTCCTTGTAGTTGTAAATCTCACCGTTAAAGGCAATGGTATATCTGCCTGTAACATCGGCAAACGGCTGGTTTGATGATGAAGACGTGTCGATAATTGCCAAACGTGCATGACCTAAAGCTGCCGAACCTTCAATGTACTTTCCATTCCCATCAGGGCCACGCAAAGCCATGGTGGCAATGGCATCATCCAATTTGAGATGATACGATTTGCCTTGCTCAGTTAAGGCGTATGCTCCGGTAATTCCGCACATTTATCAAAGGCTCTTCAATTTGTTTTTACCTTGATTAATTGAGTCTCTGTCCAATTCGATAATTGTACGAATCTAGAATCCTTTGCTTAAGATTTAGGGAGGGGCCAAGCAAGTATTTTC
>JBMYXX010000439.1:0-1430 GCA_049608805.1 Flavobacteriales bacterium
CTCTTTCAAAAGCAACACTTACAAACACAACCTTATCGCCATACTTAGCGTGAAGTTGCATTAGTTTAGGAATATCGCGTAAGCACGGCCCGCACCAAGAACCCCAAAAATCCAACACAACATATTCTCCTCTTAACTCTGAAAGTTTGAAGGGAGTGCCATCAATAAGTTCTGCTTCAATTTCTGGAGCAAGGTTGTCTCCTGTTTGATTTCCACAAGAAGAAAGAATCAGTACAAGGCTGATAAGAATGAAGTTAAATTTCATGCTGTAAAGTAATGGCGGTTAACGTTAACAAATCAACCCACGCCCGACAATTAAGTTCGTTTACTTCGCCTTTGGAACTACAACTCTAGCGCTGTCTGGATGAGTTGTTCTGAAAACTCTATCCCAAAAAATGGTACTTAAACCATAGCCGCTGTTTGGCTCTCTGTAATGGTGTAGCAAATGGCTTCTTTTAATGCGCTGAAACCAACCCCATTTAAAGTTGTGAAAGTGAGATGCATAGTGCATCAAATCGTAAACCATGTATCCAAACACAAATCCTGCAAAGAAACCCGCTGTAATGCCTTTGTCTTGTAGTAGTGCGTAAAAACACCAGTAGAAGAAAACGGCCAACGTTAGGTTAATGGCTGGCGGCATAACCAATCTTAAAGAATCGTTCGGAAAATCGTGATGAACCCCATGTGCAATGTGGTGGAACTTCTTACCTAAATTACTGGTGTATTTATGATGGAAAACAATTCTGTGAATGGCATATTCCATTAATGTCCAGAAGAAATAACCGGCAAAAAACAACCCAAGCACCAAGTACCAACTAACCTCAAACTCTATTGCTGCCCTATATACAAAGTAGCTTGTAATAGGCACAAAAAGAATTGGAACTGACGAGAAGTGAATACGCGAGAAAAAGTCTAAGAACTTGTTCTCAAACATTGCTGGCGATTCATTTCTATTGGATACGAAGAGTCGATTTCCCATGGTGCAAAGGTAAGAAGTGATTAGTGATTAGCGACTAGTTATTAGACCCTTCGATACAATTACACTTGGGTGTAATCACTCAGAATGACAAGTATCATAAAGAACAAGTACTTGAAGATGGGGAACAAAAAAGCCCTCACCGTAAAGGCAAGGGCGTTTCACTATATATAATCGGTCTTAAGATTGACCGTGAAGGTACTTTGGTGCATTCTGCGTTGGGCGTTCCTGAACGGTCGTTTTGGTCATGATAATTTGAATTCTATCCGTACCAACCAATCGTTCTATGGTTATGGTTTTACCCATTGGCGATGGAATCTCCGTCTTATTATTTGCGCGTTCTTCATAAAACCCATCTGGGTTGCAGATTAGCATCAAATATGAATCTAGCCCAGGTGCTCCTACTTCTCCGTTTGGACCTCCTATTCCACCTGCATTTCGGAATATTCTGTAA
>JBMYXX010000440.1:0-1406 GCA_049608805.1 Flavobacteriales bacterium
AAATCAACCTCTAAACCCCAAGAATAACTTGGCTGTTCAACAGTGACCCAATTACCAGCTTGAGATAACTCCCAAGCATTAAAAGAATCTGCGGCATCGCCATCTGTAGTTGAAACAAGCCCAACCGTATCGCCCATGGCAAGGTTAGAAAACTCTACACCCACAGAGAACCGAGAAAAAATAGCTAGCGCTGTAGAAGTGAAATCAACAGACGTAAGACTACCATCGTCAGACAATTCGTAAACAGGCACATCTACAAACGCTAAAACACTATCCGGTGCAATTGAATCTGCTTGTCCTAATGATGTAATACCATTACCGTAGTTATCGTAAATATTAACTCGAATAGAAGATGTAGAATCTCCGGATTCAAAGGTTACATCACCAAACTCCAAAAGAACCTCGGTTAAAACAAACGAATTTTCGTTGGAAAAAGATTGTGCTTTCGCAACGTCATTATAGCCGTTTACGCCAAAAGCATACCCTCCATTTGGAGATTCATAGAGCGATGATGTTCCCTGCAAGAAATCAGCATAACCCAACGTATCGGTTCCTTGAGCAAATGTGTGATTACCTAATGCTAAGACAAGACCTAAAATAAATCCAAATTTCATGCGGCAAATGTAGTTAAGACAAAAGAAAAGGGCTCCCAATTCTGGAAGCCCTAACCTATAAAAGCCAATAATATTATTTAATGATGATCTTTTGTGTTCTAGAATCTTTCTGACTCAAGACATTTACAAAATATACTCCCGAAGCAATACTGCTAACATCCAAGGTTAGTTTAGTACCATTTACTTGGTTTGGAAGGTGCTCAAGAACAGTTTTTCCTTCAACATCAACAATGGATATCATTTCTACTTCTGAACCTTCTTCAAAGCTTAGCGTGAGTTCATTAACTGCTGGGTTTGGATAAACCGCAAACCCAGTTTCGTTCAACATTTCTTCAACACTAGAAATATTAGGGTTTATGTTCATTCTGATGCCTGGTGTGTGTTCCCAGCCATTGTACCAATTAACAGAACCTCCAGTTCCATACGGACCATAAAGTGTTGTACTTAAATCTTCATCGCCACTGTTAGACAAAATCCATAACTCATCTGTAAAACCTTCTGATTGTAGAGAAATGGTGTAATTAGTCCCTGCATTTAGCGGCACTTCTTCGTCCAATACAATCGTTGTAAAAGAAAAGTTAGACCCTCCGTTAACATCAGATGGTAAAACATCATAAACGCTTTGATAAGTATCTACAATATCCTGAATACTACTTCCCAGCTCGTGAACTTCGGCAATAATTGATGTTCCGGCTGTGGTATTAGCTCCGAATGCAGCCTCGATAGCGTAGATAGAGCTTCCACCATTGTAGGCTATAAAAACGTTACCATGGCCGTAAGGATTGGCTTCGC
>JBMYXX010000441.1:0-1367 GCA_049608805.1 Flavobacteriales bacterium
AGCAACTGCTTCTTGCGCTAAAGCTTCAATTTCAGAGCCAGTTTTTTCTACAATTCTAACTTCAGCATCCCAAGCATCGGCAACGCAAGCTTTTACTTTCATGTTGTCTCCATCGGCAACGCAAAACGCGCCAAGCGGCATCTGGCAACCACCTTCAAACAGGTTCAGTATTCTACGTTCAACACCAATGCGTTTGGCCACTTCTGGGCTGTTCAGGTTTTGCAGAATTTCGTTCAAATCGGCATCCGCCTCTCTTATCTGTAAACCCAACACACCTTGCGCAGGGGCAGGAATAAATTCCGTTGGGTCTAAACGCAAAACGTAAAACTCGCTAAGGTCTAATTCTAACCTTTGCACTCCGGCCGAAGCCAACATAATGGCGTCATAATGCCCTTCGCGCAGCTTATTAATTCTGGTAGGAACGTTGCCGCGCAAATCTTTTAGTTCAATATCTGAACGATGATGAAGCAACTGAGATTTTCGTCTTGCAGAAGATGTTCCAACTATCGGGTTAGCAGTCAAATGCAGCGGCTTAGAAGCATCTACCTTGTCTTTGGCTATGAGCAAGACGTCAGAAGGGTCTTCACGCTCAGAAACGGCCGCAATTATTAATCCTTCAGGGTGTTCGGTTGGCATATCCTTGTGCGAATGCACGGCCAAATCAATACTTCCGTCAAGTAATTTCTCTTCCAATTCTTTGGTGAAAAAGCCTTTGCCCTCAAGTTTGTCAAAACTCAAATGCTGGATTTTATCTCCTTGCGTTTTGATGATTTTTATCTCAACCTCATGACCAAGCTTTTGCAATTCTCCTTCGGTGAAATGTGCTTGCCAAAGCGCTAAATCGCTTCCTCTCGAACCAATAATGATTTTTCTACTCATCCTTTCAGCATAATTTCTTTAGCCATTTTCATCGGAACACTGATGTATTTCTTCTCCATGTATTCCATCATTTTCTCTAGCACTTCTCTAGATTTTGGATCTAGTTCGTCTAGTTCTTTATTGAATACTTGGGTAACAGCTCGTTCTCTAATTTCTTTAACCGTTTTAGGGATTTCTCTCATGGAGATTTCCACTTTTCGCTCGCGAAGCAACTGCTCAAACTCATTGATTTTATCGTCAATAAGTCGCTTGCAAACTTCTAACTCTTTCTGTCGCTGTTCTAGGTTTCTTCTGGCCTCATCTTTTAGGCTTTCAATACCAATGTATTTGATGTTGTTCTTACGAATAACCTCTTGCTCAAAATCGGAAGGAATGGCTAAATCAACAATCACTTTCTCGGTTAAATCATCGCCAATAAGCTGGCGGTATAACCTGTTGTTAACTATGGGTTGAGATGCGCCAGTGCAGCTAATCAGAATATCAAAAGA
>JBMYXX010000442.1:0-1347 GCA_049608805.1 Flavobacteriales bacterium
ATGGATGAAGAAATGACATTTAGACACGAACACCATTTCTGCCAATTTCCAACCCTGTTCTCTCGCATCAAACAATCTCAGAATATGAAGTTTTGGAATCATCGCCACGAATACAAACGCTGCTCCGAGAACCCAAAAGCGCCAATCTTTCAAGAAATTTATTGAAGAGCCTTTTGCGGCTAAAAATGCTGTAAGAAAGTAAGAGCCACCGTACAGAACCCCATAGTAGCTGACTCTTGGAACAAATCCACCAGCCAAGTTAAACGGGCTAACATCAATGGCTTTGGAGTAATTGATGTACATGCAAATTCCCAAAACGGTAGTTGTGGCTCCAAACACAAGCCAATCAAAATCCTTCTTTACAAAATCAGATACCGCGTGGTACAGTTCTTTCATCGCTCGCGAATATCGGAATATCAACATAACACCAAGCAGGTTTTAGAAACCTGCTAGGCCTAACCACAAGCTTCGTCTAGGCGACATTTAGCCTTCTAAACAGAACATTTTGCAATAACAGACCTTTATCTCAGTAATTGGGATGAACAAATACCAAAACCATGAAGTTTATCATAGCATCAGTAACAGTCGTTTTAATCGGAGTGATGACTATTTTCGGAACGACCAAAAAAGAAGAGGGAATGAGTGAGCCTAATAAAGCAGGATTAGAGAAAGCAACATTTGGGGCGGGATGCTTTTGGTGCGTTGAAGCAATTTTTCAAGACATTAAAGGGGTAACAAAGGTGGAATCTGGTTATACAGGCGGTCATGTTAAGAATCCTGCATACAGGGAGGTTTGCAACGGAACTACGGGCCATGCCGAGGTTGTTCAGCTAACCTATAACCCTGATGTAGTTAGCTACGAAACTCTATTAGAAGCTTTCTGGTTATCGCACGACCCAACTACGCTCAACAGACAAGGAGCAGATGTAGGAACTCAATATCGATCTGCCGTTTTTTATCATAATGAAGAGCAGGGGAAACTTGCTAAGGATTTCAAGAAGCGCTTGAATGATGAAAAAGCTTTTGGGAAACCAGTTGTAACGGAAATTTCGGCTGCCACTGAGTTTTATGCCGCAGAAGAATATCATCAAGATTACTTCGAAAACAACCCAACCAATTCTTACTGCAGAATGGTTGTAGGTCCGAAACTAGAGAAGTTTAGAAAGGTGTTTAAGCAGCCAGTAGTTAATTAGACTTTTATCGGGCAAAGCAAATCTTGACACTATTGGGGAAATTGCTCATTGTTCGCTTACTTTACGTTAGTGTGTAATCAAGGTTAAAAATTATGAGCAACCACCATCCAAACGCTCATGCCGAATTTGATAGGGTAAACAATATTGTCATCCT
>JBMYXX010000443.1:0-1340 GCA_049608805.1 Flavobacteriales bacterium
CTTTAGACTCAGAATCAGAACGATTAGTGCAAGAAGCATTAGACAAATTGATGGTTGGAAGAACCTCACTAGTTATTGCTCACCGACTTTCAACAATTAGAAAGGCAGATAGAATTTTGGTACTTGACCAAGGTCAAATTTCTGAAAACGGTAAGCACGAAGAACTATTAGGGAAAGAAGGCGGGCTGTACAAAGGTTTGCTAGAGTTGCAGATGCAACCTTAAAACTTAGGCACCCAAACTATCTTTTTGGTTTCGAAGAATTCTTCTTCAAAAATCTCAGATAGGTTGTAAAGGTTGGCTTTAACTTTTGCTTCAATAATTTCTTCGGTAAGGTCTCCACCTTTAAGACAAATCAGTCCTTTTACCTCACGCGTACTCTTGGCGTCAAGTTTTCCAATCAGCCAGTGTTTAAGTTGAGCTAAACGAGCCACAGCGCGTGTTACAATCACGTCATACTTCTCGTTTCCCTGTTCCATTCTACCATGCACGGCCGTAACGTTGGTAAGCCCTATTGTTTCGGCTACGCCATTGGCAACTTTAATCTTCTTACCAATGCTATCTATCAACTTAAAGCTGCATTCTGGGTATAAAATTGCAAGCGGAATTCCCGGAAAACCACCTCCAGTACCAACATCCAAAATATTGGTTCCAGGTTCAAAATCAACAACTGTAGTAATAGCTAACGAGTGCAAAACATGCCGCTCATAAAAGAGATGAAAGTCTTTTCTAGAAACTACATTTATCTGTGTATTCCACTCGTAATAAACATCATACAGCATTTCAAATTGCTGCTTTTGCTTATCAGTTAAACCGTCAAAGTACTTGAGTATTATCTCCCAAGAAATAGGAGTTTCGGCCATCAGAATTAAATCTTCTCCTTACTATTTTTAAGGATGTTGTAAAGAAACTCTCTGGCTCTAAACAACTGTGCTTTAACCGTTCCTAACGGTAAGTCTAGCTCTTGCGCAATCTCCTCATAAGAGTACTCTTTGAAATAGCGCAACTCTACTAAAGT
The DNA here is from genome assembly GCA_049608805.1 of Flavobacteriales bacterium. Taxonomy (GTDB): domain Bacteria; phylum Bacteroidota; class Bacteroidia; order UBA10329; family UBA10329; genus UBA10329. The sequence goes on from JBMYXX010000443.1 coordinate 1,018, forward strand.
TCTATACCTAGGCTTTAGTTTTTCAACCACGCCATGCATCAAAATCTTTTTCTGTTCCTTGATGTAAGTTTCCTCCGGATTCAAAGTTCCTGAAGGAACATCCATCGTCATTTCTCCACCATCGCTACTCTCTAGCGGCTTATCTAAAGACAGAAGGTTCTTCTTTTTCTTCCGAATAAAATCGATGCAATTGTTGGAGGCAATTTTAAACAACCACGTACTAAACGCATAATTTGGCGTGTATTGGTGAAGTTTATTAAACGCTTTTCCGAATGCCTCAATTGTTAAATCATCAGCATCATCGCGGTTATTCACCATTTTCA
>JBMYXX010000444.1:0-1309 GCA_049608805.1 Flavobacteriales bacterium
CTCATTCCGTGTGATTGTGAGTTACTTTCAGAAAAAGCATCAATCGATTACAGCTTTGTAACAGGAGAAGCCGCACCGTCTTCAAAAGCAATTGGAAACAAAATCTACGCTGGTGGAAAGAACCGAGGTTCGGTAATTCGTTTGCAGGTTCTTAAACCTGTTTCTTCAAGTTACCTCACTTCGTTATGGAACAATTCTGACGGCAATAAAACGGATGAGCAACCACCATTATTGAATTTCTCAAACCGCATAGCTTCTTGGTTTAGTGCGGCCGTGCTTTCCATTGCTTTCATCACGGCAGTTTATTGGCTGACCTTTGACCCAACTAACTGGTTAAACACCACCACAGCAGTTTTAATTATTGCCTGTCCGTGTGCGTTGGCGTTAAGTATTCCGTTTACCTACGGTTCTATTTTAAGGCACTTCGGAAGACATGGTTTCTACGTGCGTTCCGTTGAAGCTATCGCGAAACTGGGAGAGGTAAATCATGTAGTATTTGATAAGACAGGAACCATCACAATTCGTAAAGGAGACAGCGTTCATTTTTCTGGAAATGTGATAAGCCAAGACCAATTAATCGCGCTGGTTAATGTTTCACGGCAATCGTTGCATCCATTGAGTAAAACGTTTTCGTCAGCACATCCCAAAGTGGAAAATGAAAACGTGGTAGGTTTTACGGAGAACCCTGGTTCTGGTATTTACGGAATGGTGAATGGCGTTTTGGTTGAACTCAAAAACCCCAACAAGCTCTCGGAATTTGATAGAGAACGGTTTGAGGCTTGGCAACCAGAGATTCACGGAATGGGCAAAACGGCAATTCTCATTGATGGTCATTTGCATGCAAGAGTTGACTTTTCAACCAGTTACCGACCTGGGCTGAAACGCGTGGTTCATTCTATTCAGGAAGAACATGGGTTATCGCTTTTATCTGGCGATAACGATACGGAAGCCGTTGCTTTAAACAACAAACTTATTGCTGGTTTCGAAGCGGAGCAGATGAAATTCAACATGGATCCGCATGAGAAGAAAGCTTGGATTACCGACAAGCAATCTGCAAATGACTCTAAAGTGTTAATGGTTGGCGATGGTTTGAATGATGCTGGAGCACTTCGCGAAGCTCATTTCGGGATTTCTATTGCTGAAGACAACTCACAATTTACACCTGCTTCTGATGGTATTCTCACAGCAGAATCGTTTGAAAAACTACCTCAGTTAATAAAGCTGGCCAAGCAAGCTCGTCTCATTGTCATCGCAGCTTTTGCGCTCTCGCTGATTTACAACATCATTGGCGTTTCCGTGGCTGTTCAGG
>JBMYXX010000445.1:0-1304 GCA_049608805.1 Flavobacteriales bacterium
CGTTCGTAAGCCGCCACGGCCAATCCGGTGTAAACCCAGCCAGATAAAGTATCGTCATCTAATTCGCCAAACACTTCTTGGTACAAATCTTTGTAGCCAGAAAGAGTAAACAGAGATGATTTCATCCTTAATCTGTGCACTTCCATTCCCGCAATGGCTTGGCTTTCGGTTCCTTCATAACCTAACCAATTCCATTCTTTAGGAGAATCTGCATCCCAAGAATATTCTGTGCCTTCGTTTAAGTGTGTAGCACCAAATTGCCCATTCCAAAGAATGTTAGGCTGATAAGCAATGTTTAGAATAGAAGGAGAGCGCAAACGTTGTACATCTAGCAACGCAATTGGGTAATTGGGATTAGGATATCTGCCTTCGCCTCGTAAACCAAAACCTAAACCGCCTTCAGAAATTCCTTGCGGTAGCCCAGCTTGAAACCCAGCAGGAGCATGGTGACAGCTAGCGCAGCTATACGTGAATTTACCTTCTGGCAACTTTGGATTAGTAGCCATACCTGTTTCATGAAAAAGCAACTTACCCAACTCAACCTTAGCAGTAGTTAATGGGTTGTTTGGGTCCTGCGGAATGTCTTCTAATCGGGTAGCCAGCTTGTAGAAATCGGCACCAACACCGTTAGAAGCGTTTATTAATGCTTGCTCAAGCGCAAGGTCTAGCTCATTTGGTTCTTCGGTATTGTTTGGGTTTGGCGCATCTTCTTTACAGCCAGTAAAAGCGGTTGCCAATAGTAGGAGGTAAGCCAGATTTTTAAGGTAGTTCATGCTATTTGTAACGGGGAGTAGCAAAAGAAGCCAAGAAAAATGAGAATTCCACTTTGGTTTATGATTACTCGGCTAACTGCGCTTTAACTAATTCGTGTAAACCATCGAAAGAAGAAGCTCGGCCAATCCACCGTAGTTTAGAATCGACTAGAATTAGCGTTGGAGTAGAAACAACACCAAAGGCTTTCAAGTTTTCGCTCTCCCAACCTTTGTCATCAATCACGTTTAGCCATTTTAGATTTTCGGCTTTTACGGCTTGCATCCAGTCCGTTTTCACAGAATCTACAGAGATGGCGTAAACACCTAGTTTACCTGGAAGTCCGTCATAAAGCTCTTTCAGTTTTGGTAATTCTCTAACGCAATGCGGACACCAAGATGCCCAAAAAACAATCACATTCAAGTCTCCCGTTAGTCCGCTAATCGGCACCAAATGATTGGTTTGGTTAGGCAATCTGAACTCAGGAATTTGGTCTCCTGGTTTAAACTTTACCATTTGGTCAATCTTGGCAAGTGTTTCTTTCGAAAGCGGTA
>JBMYXX010000446.1:0-1255 GCA_049608805.1 Flavobacteriales bacterium
CTTGCTTGTTTAATCACCAATAAATCATCTGCCGTTACCTTATACTCGATATCCATTCCAAAGCCTTCAATTCCCACCACATCATAAAGGATGGCAAACTCATTATGGATAACAGTTAAATAATCCCTCATCTGATCTAGGTACACCTGATCCATTACCAGCTCTCCTGGGTTAACAAGATTCGATAGTCTAAGAACCAAATAACCGCCTCCCTGAGTAGGGTTTTCGTACAATAGAATCTCCTCCGGTACCGAGTTCGGATCTGGGTTTGTAATCAAAGACTCTCCAACTTGTGTGTTCAAATAGTAGGTGTCTTCTGTTTCGTAAATCGGGTCAATACTAATTCCTACTCCGTTCGATTGCTCTTCTTCGAAGTTCGGATGACACAAAACGCCCATGGCCGCTACAAAGTGATCAACACGATAGAAATCTCTTTCCTCAAATGCTCTGAAATTCCACATACTGGCGTAAACCTGCTTGATGGACTTTTTGATGTGCCCCTCATCCAAGTGCTGCGTTTTAGAAGTGTATAATCCAGCACCACTAAATCCAGGTAAATCCTCATTATTAGTACTAGACCGACACCTAACAGCCGTTCCCGCAGGGAAATCATCATGCATGGCTTGTAAATTATCCAGCATCCATTGCGGCATAGGAGCATCTTTAATGTCCCTTCTAAAATCTTTTAAACGTTCCGTTCGAAAGTTGATGTCATCCTGAAAAACAGGATTGTCTATCATAACCTGCGCCTCTTCATAAAAATGGTTGAAACGCATAAACTCATCATAGTAGTAAAACGGAATCCCAAAACCATCAGGAATGGTTCCATTCGGGAAACCAAAATCTCGCATGGTGGCAACGTTAGAGCACTTGGCTCCAAAAGCGGTTGACATGCCAAATTCAATATCATCTAACGGTAAAATGTCGGTAATACTTAAATCACGAACCGGAATTTGTTCCTCGGTTGGTCTAAGCTCTTCATACCAATCATTCACCTCCGTTAAAGTGGCTTCTCGTATTTGAAATGTCTCGTTTTCAACCTTGTAATAAATGTAGCCGCCAAGCAAATTGGCAATAGAATCAATAGATAACGGATCTGCGATATATGCGTTTGGAACATCATCTTGAATGGCTCTAAGGTTAACGTGAGAAAGCGGTGTTTGAACCACAGAAGTAATTATTCCACCAACTCTCGGTAGCGAATTCGGCAACGCGTCATAAAGCACAATATCTCTACTTCCAGGAGTTTCTCCTA
>JBMYXX010000447.1:0-1227 GCA_049608805.1 Flavobacteriales bacterium
TCGGTGTTGTTGTATTCCCTGGGTCAAACTGCGATCAGGATATGATTTATGTTCTACGGAACATTATGAAGCAAGAAGTTGTGGAATTGTGGCACAAAGACCACGATTTACAAGGGGTTGATTTTGTGGTTCTTCCTGGCGGATTCTCATTTGGAGATTATTTACGCTCAGGTGCAATTGCACGCTTTTCTCCCATTATGAAAGAGGTAATTGAGTTTGCCAACAACGGTGGTTATTTACTAGGTGTTTGTAATGGTTTTCAGGTGCTTTGCGAAGCCGGATTACTTCCTGGCGCTTTGCTTCACAACGACAGCCAAAAGTTCATTTGTAAGAATGTGAACATTAGGTGCGAGACCAGCGAATCTTTGGTTACCAACCAAATGACGGCAGGCGAACCACTTAAAATTCCAATTGCTCATGGAGAAGGGCGTTTTCATGCAGATGCAGACACGCTAGCTGAACTTCAAGCCAACAATCAAGTGCTGTTTCGTTATTGTGATGAAAATGGAAAACTGGATGATGCCTTTAACCCGAATGGTTCTGTAAGCAACATTGCTGGCGTTACCAACAAAAGAAGAAATGTGTTTGGGATGATGCCTCATCCAGAACGCGCGGCAGACGAGAATCTAGGAAACCTAGATGGTAAAGCGTTGTTTGAGTCTATTTTGGCTGGGGTAGAAGTTGGTTGATAAGGCTATCGGAAATTTGAAGTTCCTCACGCTTACTCAGAAGTTGTGATTTCGTATACGGACCGTGTACGTTTTTGTCTCTAGCTGACTTGGCGTCCCATTCTGAGCAAGCCTTTTTATCTATAATCCAGAACTTTCTAAGCGGGTATTGGTCAAATAATTCAGTTTTCTCGTCATATTTTAAACCCATCATTTTCCAAGAAATGCTATTTGACGGTTTCTGCGTACAGATGATAAAATCCTCATCAAACGCGATATTTGTAACCTGTGTCCCCACTTTAACACGGTCGGAAGTATCCACAATTGTTGGTCCCCAACCCGAAGCTGATGCTCTAATAATATAACCACCGCCAAGATTTTGTGCTGGAGGAGGGCTAGGATGTGAAATGACATAGATGTATGCGAAGAAAAGTACTATAAAGTGCCAAACGCCCATTTCGAAGTAATTCTAAGGTGGAAAGATATGGGTCTGTTATTGTTCCAAAAAAGAAAGGCCCGATATGCTTAGCATATCGGGCCTTTGTGTTCTCGATATTAA
>JBMYXX010000448.1:0-1207 GCA_049608805.1 Flavobacteriales bacterium
TAAGTGTGTAATCGCTGCCAGAATTTACTGAAGATGAACTATTGATTGCACCAACAGTTGGGAACCCGATATTGGTTGTATGACTAAATGCCGGAATATCTGCACTTCCGCTAACATTCCAATCTGGGTTTCCAGAAAAATCAATTCCTGAAGCGCTGGTTTGTGACGGAAGGTAAACGTAAGAACCATTGTCTTGCTCTTCCAAAGCCTCTCCTTCGCAGGTTACAGAACCTGCATTTAAGTATGTATCGTAATCAACTCCGTTGAAGAAAACTCCCACCGCTAGGCCGAAATCAACCTCAATTTCACCAAAACCTGGAATGTCTTGGTAAGTAATTGTTTTAACTGCCGAAAGCGTTGCATAACCATCTGCAAAAGCTGGTGTTGGCGGGCTTGGTTGAGATGTTGTGTTGTCATCCTCATCACCTGGTAATAAATTACAAGAAGTAACTGATAGACAAACTAATCCTGCTAAAGCGAAGAATCGGCTCATTTTAATTGTTGCATTTAATGTGTTCATAATAATGTGTGTTTAGGGTTTGAATAATTGGTATGCCGCAAATTAACTGAGTTTATCAATTCCAGCTCTACGCAGTTTTACGTAATCAGAATTATTCGGGCAAAAACTCGGTAAAAACCCAGTCGCCTTCTTGATGGACGATTTGTCCGAGCTCATCTACAAACTGGCACGTTTGCAGGTTGTCTAATCTATAATCGATATGCATTCTGCTATCGCGATAGTTGTAAGCGTAGAATGATTGAACCGCTTGTGCTCTGGCATCAATTCCTACAAGGTTTTCAATTGAAACTCCGTAAACCTCTTTGAAGTCTTCGTACCACGGCAACATAAAAAACGGTTCATGTATAATGGCCTGAAAATGAACTGGAATTGATCGCTTAGCTTGGCAAGGAAAAGCATTATTATCTGGAGAAACCAGCAACGAAACATCCTTTTTCGTGTTTTCCTCAATCCAGAAATGCATCTTTTCCAAATCTGAATAAACACGGTTTCCGACCATGTATTTATGCTGATAAGGCTCTGGCAAATACTTGGAGTTTGTAATGGCCATCGTCAAAAGGAGAAAAAGAGAAAAGGAAATAGGAAAAACGTAATACTTAGCTTTTGAGAGTGGGATGAAACCCGAAAGAAGCTGACCTGCAAAGCCCGCAATCATTATTGAACTAAATGCACCAATCCAAGCAGTAA
>JBMYXX010000449.1:0-1171 GCA_049608805.1 Flavobacteriales bacterium
CCAATTGCCTCTGCAATTTCGGCTTCTGAGGCTTCTTTTACTTTTTTGACCGAACGGAATTTCCAGAGTAATTGCTGAGAGCTTTTGTAGCTAATGCCTTTAATTTCTGTGAGCTCGGTTTTTACCGTTGCTTTTGCGCGCTTGTTTCGGTGGTGCGTAATTCCAAAGCGGTGGGCTTCATTCCGCGCATGCTGAATAATCTTCAAAGACTCAGAACGCTTATCGATATACAGCGGAACGGAATCCCCAGGGAAGAAGATTTCTTCTAGTTTTTTAGCAATACCAACAATTGTGATTTTTCCACGAATTCCTAGCTTATCCAAGCTCTTAACCGCACTGCTCAGCTGTCCTTTTCCTCCATCAATTACAATCAGTTGGGGGAGCGCAAGCCCCTCATCCAGCATTCTTCTGTAACGCCTAAAAACAACCTCTTCCATTGAGGCAAAATCGTCTGGGCCAACCACTGTTTTAATGTTGTAATGGCGGTAATCCTTCTTGTACGGTTTGCCATTTCTGAAACAAACCATAGCGGCAACCGCTTGATCTCCTTGAAAGTTGGAATTATCGAAGCACTCAATATGCCGAGGTTGCTCCGTCATTCGCAGGTCTTTCTGCATTTGTTCCATAATGCGCGTAACGTTTCGCTCAGGGTCTAAAATCTCAGTTTGCTTGTCTTTATCGCGTTTGTAAGTCAGCGCATTTCTCTCAGAAAGCTTGAGCAATTTGCTTCTATCTCCGCGTTGCGGAACGATAATTTTTCTGTTCGGAAACTCAAGTCCCAACTCAAATGGAACGATGTATTCTTTGGCGTTGGACTCAAAACGTTGCGAGAGTTCCACAATCGCCATTTCCAAAAGCTCTTGGTCGGTCTCTTCCATCCGCTTTTTCATCTCCAGCGTATGCGCCTGAACAATGGCTCCTTCAATAACTCTGAGGTAGTTAACGTATGCCGATTTCACATCAGAAACAATGGAGAAAACATCGGCATCTTCAACAATTGGGCTCACTACCGTAGAACGACTTTGGAATCGCTCCAGCAAACCAATTTTCTCTTTGATAATCTGTGCGTTTTCAAACTCCAATTTTTCCGAATGCGCGACCATCAAACCTTTAAGATGAGAATGAACTTCTCTAATGTTACCCTTGATGATTTTCTTGATGTGCTGTATCG
>JBMYXX010000450.1:0-1164 GCA_049608805.1 Flavobacteriales bacterium
TGGCCGCCAGTAGGAAGAGTTGATAACGCCAAAGGAGATAGAAACCTCATTTGCACTTGTCCGTCTGTAGAAAGCTATACAACTGAAGCTGTAGAAGCTTAATCGGCATTACATAGAGTTGATGTTGAAAAGGGCGCCATTGGCGCCCTTTTTTTGTCTTTCATCCACCATATAAGAAATGGGCATGCGTTGTTGTTTTTGATACTGCTAGAAAACCGAGATATTAGCAGTTGCCAAATGAAATTAATATCTCAATTATGAAGAAAATCTACCTAGCAGCGCTTTCTATCCTTATTGCAGGAACTGCTTTCAGTCAATCAAAATCAACCACAAATCAGCAGGATTTACCTGTTTCAAAACGCTTTAAGCAGAGAATAGATGTTTCAGAAGAGACATCAAATTCATCAAGAGGCTTGGCTGGGCCAATTTGGTCTGATGATTTGTCCGATCCATCTACATGGGTTACGGGTTATGACCCAACTACCTGCGATTTACAGTGGGAAATTGGAACAGACATAGAGGTACAAGGAGAACTTTCTGCACCATACGGAAACATTAATTCTACCACGGCAGATAATGGTTTTGCCATGATTGATTCAGATTTTTATGGAGGAGCATCTGCCGGAACTTGCGTTGAAGATTCTTGGTTGCAAACTGCAGATTCTATCGACCTTACTTTACATAGTAACGTTGTTTTAGAATTTGAAACTTGGTACCGAAGATGGAATTACGAGCGTCCATACGTAGTAATTAGTACAGACGGAACCTGGCCAGAACTTACGCCAGACACGGATGTTAGCGGTATGCCAAATGTGTTTGATTTATGGCCAGACCTTGACGATGCAACAAGCCTCGAGCAAAATCCAACGTTGGTAAGGTTAAATATTTCTGAGATTGCAGGGAATGAGCCAAAGGTTTGGATTCGTTTTCATTGGACAGGTACTTGGGGTTATGCTTGGTTTATAGACGATGTAAAAGTTGTGGAGCAACCAGCAAACGATTTGGTAACGGAGTATGCCTTTATATCTCATAACGGAACCGGAGATGAATACGGAAGAATTCCACAATCTCAGTTACGACCAGAGTTTTCTCTAGGAGGAGGTTTTTACAACTTCGGTTACACAGATCAGAATAACTGTATTGCTAGAATTGATGTGGTTGATG
>JBMYXX010000451.1:0-1159 GCA_049608805.1 Flavobacteriales bacterium
GAGTTGGTGCAAGCTGTGAGGTGCATCAACGTACATCCAGGCCTCAATCCATACAACCGAGGTTGGTTCCCACAGGTTTTCAGCATTTTAAACGGACTGCCAACAGGTGCCACAATTCACGAAATTGACGAAGAGTTAGACCACGGAAACATCATTGCGCAGCAAGAAGTGGAAAACAATGTTTGGGACACTTCTATAGACATTTACAACCGCGTACTACAGCAAGAGTTGAAATTACTTGAAGCTCACCTACCTCAGATTCTAGAAGACAATTACAAAACGTTTGAACCCAACGAAGAAGGCAACCTTAATTTGAAAAAGGATTTTAATGCCCTCTGCGAATTGGACATAGAAAAAGTGCAACGAGTTGGAGACACCATTGACCAACTGCGTGCATTAACGCACGGGGAGTATCAAAACGCTTATTTCTTCGACCCTAAAACGGGTAAAAAAGTTTACGTTTCAATTAGATTGGAAACCAAGGAATGAGTACCCCGCTGGTTAGTGTTTGTCTTATAACCTATAAGCAGCAAGCTTATGTGGCGCAAGCGCTAGATGGCATTGTAAACCAAGTACAAGGTGGTTTTAACATGGAGGTTATTGTTGGAGATGATTGTTCTCCTGACAACACACTTTCTGTCATTCAAGAATATGCCAGCAAATACCCTGACCTCATCAAAGTTTCCGAGCGAAAACGAAACTTGGGTATGCATGGTAACTGGGAACAAACCATCCACGATTGTTCTGGCGATTATATAGCGATTATTGAGGGGGACGACCGTTGGGATGACAACCAAAAATTGGCAAAACAAGTGGCGCTTCTTGAAGAGAACAAGTCAGCATCCGCAAGTTTCAGCAACGCAAAAGTGCTCAAAGAAGACGGAAATTTTAGCCCTTACAACTACGTTGATAAACTTGGGCATGGTTTAACTGCGAAAGAGTTTTTCGCGCTAAACGCAAACCCTATTCCGACTTGTACAACCGTTTTCAGAAAATCAATGTTTGAAGGGTTTCAGCCATCTTATTACAACAGCCCTTTTGCAGATTGGATTTTACACAGCACGCTTATCCAAAAAGGGGGTTATCTGTACTTAAACGAATGTAGTTCTACGTACCGTCAGCATAACGAAGGAGTTTGGAGCGGCATTGAGAAAGAACG
>JBMYXX010000452.1:0-1149 GCA_049608805.1 Flavobacteriales bacterium
GAGCTATCATTTATACATACGACAACCGCTTAAATGTGGATGTTAACTGGCAGACGTGGATTACGCTAAAAATCAATAAGTACCTACAGGCATCATTAGAGTGGCAGCTACTATATGACTATGATATTTCTGTTCCTGAATACCAAAATGATGGTATTTCAACTTATTCTGGCCGAGGCGTTCAGTTTCGCCAAGGTTTTTCTTTAGCGGTTGGATATACGTTTTAGCCAGATGCTATTGCTCAATAAAAAAGGCCGCATTTGCGGCCTTTTTTATTGAATGAAAATTAGCTGATTAGAGCTTTTGGTACTCTTCCCAAACAAAATCCATTAGTTCTTGAACGTATTCCTGAGAGAAGTTGAAATCGATTCCAGCGGTATCATAAATCTTACCAATAGATTCGGTGTATCCGAGTGTTAAGGCGGCTTCGTATTGATCTAATGCTTTTTCAGGATTTTGACGGTAGTTTCTCCAAACTGCAATTGCACCAAGCTGGGCAATTCCGTATTCGATGTAATAGAAAGGCACCTCAAAGAGATGCAGTTGTTTTTGCCAAACAAATTTCTTTACATCCTCATAGCCCGTCCAATCGACAACATTATTAGAGAACCTGCCGCTTATTCTGAGCCAGTTTTCTGCTCTTTCATCTTCTGAGTGAGTTGGGTTTTCGTAAATCCAATGCTGGAAAGCGTCAATGGTGGCAATCCACGGAAGTGTTGCCATAATCTTCATTAGATGCTCTCTTTTTGCTCTTCTCAAATCTTCTTCATTATCGAAAAAGACATTCCATTGATCAATGGAAATAAGCTCCATGCTCATGCTTGCCAACTCGGCAACTTCCGAAGGAAGGTTCTTGAATGCAGTTATCTCAAGGTCTTTGCTTAAGAACGAATGAACGGCATGTCCGCCTTCATGAACCATTGTGATTAAATCGCGAAGCGAACCAACAGAATTCATGAAAATGAAAGGAACTCCAATCTCGTAAAGCGGATAGTTGAAGCCTCCTGGTGCTTTACCTAAACGCGAACCCAAATCAAGGTGTCCCATTGCATTCATAGTCTCCAAACACTCTCCGTAATACGGTCGAATGTTGGTGAATGCCTCAATAGAACGATTAATGAGTTCTTGCTCGTCTTTAAATGGTTTTAG
>JBMYXX010000453.1:0-1083 GCA_049608805.1 Flavobacteriales bacterium
GATGCGGCATACATCACAGGAAACGTGATTAACATTAACGGAGGATTGCACTGCTAAATGAATAGAGTAGTTATCACAGGACGAGGCGTTTATTCTTGCTTAGGTAAGAATGTTTCTGAGGCTACAGAGTCTTTGAAAACAGGTCGTTCTGGGATTATTTTCGACCCAATTCGTAAGGAAATGGGTTTCCGTTCTGCGCTTGTTGGTAATGTGGAAATTCCTGATTTAAAGAAAGAAGTTGGTCGGAAAGACCGAAAAGCAATGCCCGAAGAAGCGATGTACGCGTTTGTGTCTACCAAAGAGGCTTTGGAAAGTGCTGGAATGTCTCAAGAGTTCATTGACGAGAATGAAGTAGGGATTCTATTCGGAAACGACAGTACAGCCGGAGCTGTGATTGAAGGAGTTGATTTGCTTCGTGAGAAGAAAGACACCACATTGATTGGTTCTGGGAATATTTTTCAGTCCATGAACTCCACGGTAACCATGAATTTGAGTACGATATTTCGTCTCAAAGGAGTGAACTTTACGATTAGTGCCGCATGTGCAAGTGGTTCGCATTCTATCGGAATGGGCTATTTGCTCATCAAAATGGGCTTACAAAAGCAAGTCGTTTGCGGAGGAGCTCAAGAGGTGAACCCTTATGCATTCGGAAGTTTTGATGGAATCGGAACATTCTCAACCTATGAGGATACGCCAACCGAAGCATCTCGTCCGTTTGATAAGACCAGAAATGGCTTGGTACCAAGTGGAGGAGGAGCAACCGTAATTCTCGAGAGTTTGGAAAGTGCACAAGCACGTGGAGCCAATATTTTGGCAGAAGTTGTTGGCTATGGTTTCAGTTCTAACGGAGAGCACATTTCAAATCCAAATAAAGATGGGCAAGTACGCGCCTTGAACATGGCGTTAGAAATGGGAGGTGTGAAGCCAGAGGAAGTTGATTACATCAATGCACACGCCACATCAACGCCTGTTGGAGATGGTTTTGAGGCGCAAGCAATACATCACGTTTTTGGCGATAATGGCCCGTTGGTAAGTTCAACTAAGTCTATGACAGGGCACGAATGTTGGATGGCTGGCGCTAGC
>JBMYXX010000454.1:0-1075 GCA_049608805.1 Flavobacteriales bacterium
GAATTTTAGTGCACTTACCGCTTACATCTTTAATGTATTGGCGAATTAGCCTTGCGTCTATTTCTTCAGCGTCATTTTCAACCTGACCAATAACTCCAAGCAAACTATCTACTGCTCTAATTTCGGCAGTAAAATCTGGCTTGCATCCTGACGAACAGAACGCTATTACGATAATGGCGATAAAATTTCGCCAGTTAGTCATCCAGTCCAATTGACTTGAAACCCGTGTAAGAGTGCAACACTTCGGGAATATTGATTCCGTTCTCGGTTTGATTGTTCTCAATCAAGGCCGCCATAATTCTAGGCAACGCCAAAGCGCTTCCGTTTAAAGTATGGGCTAATTGAGGCTTATCAGTGCCTTTTCTGTAACGCAACTTTAAGCGGTTTGCCTGAAAAGTCTCGAAGTTTGAAACAGAACTCACTTCTAACCATCTATTCTGACCAGCAGACCAAACTTCCATATCAAAAGTTAATGCCGATGTAAAACCTAAATCGCCACCACACAAGCGAAGCACGCGATATTGAAGGCCTAACTTATCTAGCAAGCCTGTTACGTGAGCAACCATTTCGTCTAGCACTTTGTAGCTAGTCTCTGGTTCAACCACCTGTACTACTTCAACTTTTTCAAATTGATGCAGTCTGTTTAGGCCTTTCACATCTTTGCCATAAGAACCCGCTTCTCTTCTAAAGCACGGACTATAAGCCGTTAGCTTACACGGCAAGTCTTCCGCCTTAACAATTTCGTCTCTGAATATGTTTGTCAAGGGCACCTCTGCTGTTGGAATCATGTACAAATCATCATCCTGCATGTGATACATCTGGCCTTCTTTATCTGGCAATTGACCTGTTCCAAAACCAGACGCTTCGTTTACAACAAACGGAGGAATGTATTCCTTGTAACCAGCATCTCTTGCTTCATCCAAGAAAAAATTGATGAGTGAACGCTGTAAGCGGGCTCCTTTCCCTACGTAAACTGGGAATCCTGCACCAGTAATTTTTACACCTAATTCAAAATCAACTAGGTCGAATTTCTTAACCAAATCCCAGTGTGGAGCGGCCTCAAATGCGAACTCTG